>NZ_JAAGPN010000543.1:0-1879 GCF_017104805.1 Paraburkholderia sp. Ac-20347
GCGCCGGTCGGGCCCAGCGCGCCTACGCGGCTCGCGATCAGCGCGGCGGCGCTCGTGTCGATTCCGTTCATGCGGAGCGTGGGGCCAGTTCAGTGGCCGGGTTCGGCTCCCGGTCCGGGGCGCCGACGTCGTCAGCCGGTTTCAGGGGACGTTCCAGAATGGGCGGCGACCGGCGCGCTGCGCCGTCAGGTCCGCCGCGGCCTGCGGCTAGCGCGCGCCGTACAGCTCCTGCAGAACCCGCGCGGGCTGCGCCGTGCCGTGAAAGAGCGCCGACAGGCGCGCCATGCACGGACTCGCGAGATCGCGGATCGCTGCGTCGTCGGCGAGGATCTGCCGGATCAGCTCGTATTTGCGCGCGCGCTCGGTGGTGCTGAGCCGGACGCCGAGATCGGCGTCCTTGAGCGCTTCGACGAGGTGGCGGTATTCCTCCTGGAGGCCGATCAGATCGTTCCAGTGTGCGCCGCGTGCCGCGCTGAGCATCTGCCCGGACACTGCCGCGATCGCTTCATAGTGGGCGAAGTAGTCTGCTTTCGAACTCATCTCGTCAATGAGCCGGACGAAGGCCCGGATGCCCGCTGCTGCTGGGCCATCTGTTCCACCTCCGGCGCAATCCCCAACCAGGCTTCCTCGAGCGTTGCCAGCAGGCCATCGACTTCGACCAGCATGGACTCGCTCTGTTGAATATTCGCTTCGAGCAAACGTCGCGTCATGTAGCTGTAGAGTGCATTCAGGCGCTGCGCGATTTCCCCGCCCGCCTCGACGTTCAACGCCAGCTGAAGCCCGCTTTCGACGATCCGGATGGCCTTGCCGATCGCCTCGCCACGCGGCCCCACGTTGCCCATCTGCAGATGCAGGCGGGCTTGCGCAATCGCCTTGCGCGCGCCTTCGTACAGGAGCGCGATCAGCTTGTGCGGACTGGCGCCCATAATCCCCGTTTCGACACCGACGCGTGCATAGGCGTTGGCTCCAGATTGGGCAGGGGAAAACATCGGCGCTTCTCCTTCGAACGTGCGGCTGTGGAATCGGTGCTTCCGGATCCGCGCCGCCCGTAGGCGCGCGAACCGGTTCTAGCCGTGTTATCGGAAAGTATGAGGAGAAGCTTTAATGGGCTGACAGTCGGAAGGGGTTCGCGCGTCCCGGTTTACACCTGAATCTGCATGATGTCGGTGTAGGCCGCGACGAGCTTGTTGCGCACCTGCAGGCCGAACTGGAAGCCGATATTGGCCTTCTGCATGTCGACCATGACATCGTTGAGCGAAACGTTGCTGGCCCCCAATTCGAACGCCTGCGACTCGCCGACCGCCTTCTGCTGATCGTCGCTGATCTTGTCGAGAGACGCCTTGAGCGCCGCGGCGAACTCGCCGCCGCTCGCCGCACCCGAGCCGGATTCAGCCGCCGTGGCGCTGCCCGCGGCCTGTGCGGCCATGGCCTGCATCTGCGCTAGCGCCGACGTGAGTGGGTTGACTGGCACCGTCATGTTTGCTCCACGATAAAGAGAGTTGCGCGGCGGCGGCGGCCCGCGCAACCCCGGTCCGGGTGCGCGGGGGGCGACGCCCCCGGACCCGGTCTGCATACGCAGGGTGCCGAGTCTGCGAGAAATATAGCAGTCGGACATTTTGAGCAGCCCCGAAACTAGGGGGAAAACCCGGCTCTATTCGCGCAATCGGCTTGCCACGGCTCTCGGATAATCCCTGTCGTGAAAGTCTCTGCCGCGCGCGCGCCGCAGGGACGTGCAAGTCTCCCGGAGAAACCCGTCGCATGGATTCGTCTGCCAACTCTTTGATCAACCCCGACGCCCGCATGGGCCTCGCCACCAGCGGCGCCGCCACAGGCGCCGGTGGCGCGGCATCCGGCGCCGCGGACGACCTGGGCGGCGGCT
>NZ_JAAGPN010000544.1:0-1852 GCF_017104805.1 Paraburkholderia sp. Ac-20347
GGTCGCGAATGTTTCCAATTGCTGTCGATCTAACATACCGGATTTACGGGAAATCTGAACCTTTGCGACGCACTGGTTCCAGCACCGTGTCTTTGATATAACCCCAAAAAAGCGTTCAGTGGTCGGTGAGGCCAAGCATCTTGTCGATAAACACGGTGGCCAGTACGCCGAACACAACCCCATTTCGCGGTGTGCCAGCGTAAGCAGGATTTAACCATGTATTCATTTTCCATGTCCGCATCACATAGGGACTGAGAACAATACTGCGCGTGAGTTCGACATTCGCATCGAGCCTGAGGCCATATTCGGTGCGACCAACCGCGTAGCCACTACCTCCAGCTGCGAGATTAGCCTGTTCAAGATAAGCGTGGTCATGAGGCGTAACAGTCGCCCAATTCACACTGAGCGAAACGCTATCATGCGGCCTGCTGCGCAATGGGGCTTCGAGTGTAACCCCGGCAGTGCCCGTCATGGAGAGACCGTCCGAGTTATGTGAATCAAAGCTTCCGGTGGCCGTAGCAAACAATGCAACAGCCGTCGGATCGTCTATGGTACTTTTGCCTCCATCGGGGCGGTATATGACCTGTCGCCCGCCAAAGTAGATCCCCGACGTGCCCTTGTGCGTACCCAATGTGTATGGGTCCGTCTGCTTTCCCGTGTTGTAGTAAAACATCAACTCATAGCTTTTCGGGTAGGGATCTGTCTGATAGGTTGTGTGATAGACCACGTTCGCCAGCCATGCATTGCTGTCCGGCGTCTTATCGGTCCACTCCCACCCATTAGTCCATGGGTACTGTGCGTTAGAGCGCCAAACGCCGACCTGAAAAGACCACGCCGGTGTCAGGCTGTAGCGCACACGCGCACTCCAATTCGGGTAGATAGGCGGATTCATGCCAGCGCTGTCGTAAAGCAGTGCACTCGTGCAACCGAAACCCTGGTTGCATACGGGTAATGCGAAATAGTTGTCCGGACTGCTTTTCCCAACCTCGAAATCCAGTCGGTCTCCAAAAGCCTTCTGCTCCCACGTGAATACAGCGAGGTGCGCCTTTTGGGGCACAAAAGGCCCCGGCTTTCCCCCAAGCGTATCCCCCACCTGATTGCCCCATGTGACGTTCGTTGTGAATGGCGCAAATACCTGCTGGAAGTGAATGGTCGCACCGGGAAAACCGGCAATCTTCTGGAGGTCGAAATCGCCACCCACTGCGACAAAAGTCAGGATTTCATGATTACCCGTTTGCTGGCCCGCACTCGGGTTGCCGAGATACATCTGCGTAAGATTGAGCGACGGCGTAAAACCCCAATCGTTGAGCTTCTGGCCAAGTGAAGCCAGTGGCCCCTGCCGCGCACTTTCCGGCGGCTCCGGTATGACGTTTCCGATATGAGAAACGTTGGACTGATTTGCTGCCGGAGGTTCATCAGCATTATTTTCGGCCTGCGTCGAAAGGGCCGGGGCCGCCACTCCCTCATTTTTAACGGTCTGCGCATCAGCAGAAGCGGCGCCTCCGAGTGCGATACAGACGACAGTCATCCAGTATATGTTTCGTTGTACTGATCTATCGATTGACCAAGGTTTCTCTTTCATAATTGTCTCCTCTTATTTTTTTGGTGCGAACACTCCCCGCTGCGGCGGACACCAGCGGCAGGGCGTAACTTGAAAAGTGAGTTAGACCAGCTGCGGGAAGCCGCGCAAAGTGAACCAGCGACGCCCCGGCGTAACAGAGCAAACTGCCGAACGCCCCTTTACCCGTGACAGACGATGACGCGGGAGTTGAAGTCCGGAATAGTCAGGTGAAAACGCAATGTCGTGAAAATCGGCAAGGCGCGACATAATGTTGAGAATCTACTTAGTGCG
>NZ_JAAGPN010000545.1:0-1790 GCF_017104805.1 Paraburkholderia sp. Ac-20347
TGTGGCCGTGCCATCGCCCGTCGCGCCCCAGCTCACGCTCGCGTGGCCTGCGCGCGGTCCGATCCTGCAGCGTTTCGTGCCGGGCAAGTCCACCGGCATCGTGATCGGCGGCCAGCCGGGCGAGCAGGTCCGCGCCGCCGCGGCCGGACGCGTGGTCTACGCCGGCACGGGCATCGAGGCCTATGGCCCGCTCGTCATCATCAAGCACAACGATCAGACCGTCACGGCCTACGGCCATAACGGCAGACTGCTCGTGAAGGAAGACGACGCCGTCTCGCAAGGCCAGCCGATCGCCGAAATGGGCGTCGACAACAACGGCGTCGCGGGCGTGCAGTTCGAAGTGCGCAGCGACGGCAAGCCCGTCGACCCGCTGCCGCTGCTCTCGCGCTAGGCGCGTCTTCTCCCCGTCGAACGGATGCGCGGCGCTCGGGCGCCGCGCTTTCTCCTCCCCGTTTTTCCCTCCGCGTTCCCCGCCGATTTTTCGTACGGTTGCTTCGTCGCGCCGTTTGAAAATACACTCGATGATTCCACGCCGCGCGGCCTGAGCGCGGCCACCACGAGGACTTCGAGGACTTCATCGCATGATCGATCTGCGCAGCGACACCGTCACCCGTCCGGGCCCCGCCATGCTTGCCGCCATGACCCGCGCCGAAACCGGCGACGACGTCTGGGGCGACGACCCCACCGTGCTGCGCCTCCAGGCGCGCGTGGCGGAGCAGGCGGGCAAGGAAGCGGGCCTGTTCTTCCCGAGCGGCACGCAGAGCAACCTCGCCGCGCTGATGGCGCATTGCGGACGCGGCGACGAATACATCGTCGGCCAACTCGCGCACACGTATAAGTACGAAGGCGGCGGCGCGGCGGTGCTCGGCAGCATCCAGCCGCAGCCGCTCGACAACGCCGCCGACGGCTCGCTGCCGCTCGAGCGCATCGCCGCCGCGATCAAGCCGATCGACGACCACTTCGCACGCACGCGTCTGCTGGCGCTCGAAAACACCATCGGCGGCAAGATCCTGCCGCCCGCCTATGTCGCCGAAGCCACGCAGTTCGCGCACGACCGCGGACTCGCGACGCACCTCGACGGCGCGCGCGTGTTCAACGCGGCGGTCGGCTCGAATCAGCCGCTGCAGGCGCTCACGGCGGACTTCGACTCGGTGTCGATCTGTTTCTCGAAAGGGCTGGGTGCGCCGGTCGGCTCGGTGCTGGTAGGCAGCCGCGCGCTGATCGAGTCGGCGCATCGCTGGCGCAAGGTGCTGGGCGGCGGCATGCGCCAGTCGGGCGTGCTGGCGGCGGCGTGTCTCTACGCGCTCGATCATCACGTCGAGCGTCTCGCCGACGATCACGCGAACGCCGCGCGCCTCGCGGCCGGCCTCGCGCAGATCGATGAAGTGAAGGTGATGTCGCACGCTACCAACATGGTGTTCGCGCAGTTCCCGCAGGCCGACTGCGCGCCGCTCGAAGCGTGGCTCAAGGAGCGCGGCATCCTCACGCAGATGCTCTACGCGTCGCGATTCGTCACGCATCTGGACGTGAGCGCCGCCGATATCGACACCTTCGTCGACGCCGTGAAGGCGTACTTCACGCGCTGATCCAGCCAGGCGCGGGTTGCGCAATCCGTCGCGCAACCCGTCGCGTAATTCATCGCGCAACGCTCGATGCGCGCGCCGCTTCGGCGCGTCACCGGCCCAGCGCTAGCGCCCCGCGCGGTGCGACGGCGCGAACAGGCGCAAGCCGCTCACGATGCTCGCCGCCGCCGAGAACGCCGCGCCCAGACCGAGCGCGAGCGTCGGGCC
>NZ_JAAGPN010000546.1:0-1838 GCF_017104805.1 Paraburkholderia sp. Ac-20347
GATCGCTTCGAGCGCGCCCGCCGCGCCGAGCGTGTGGCCGGTCGCGCCCTTGGTCGAGCTGCACGGCGTCGCGCCGAACAGCGCGCCCACGGCGCGGCTTTCAGAGGCGTCGTTGCTGGGCGTAGCCGTGCCGTGCAGATTGATGTAGTCGATCTCGTCCGGCGCGAGACCCGCGCTCGCAAGCGCCTGTTCGAGCGCGGCGCGCGCGCCCAGTCCCTCCGGATGCGGCGACGACATGTGATGCGCGTCGCTCGATTCGCCGATACCGAGCAGCAGGATCGCGTCGCCCGGCAGGGTGTCCGCTTGCGCGGGCAGGCGTTCGAGCAGCGCAAACGCGGCTGCTTCGCCGATCGAAATGCCGTCGCGCGCCACGTCGAACGGGCGGCACGGCTGGCGCGAGAGCAGTTCGAGCGAGTTGAAGCCGTACAGCGTGGTGAGGCACAGCGAATCGACGCCGCCCACGACCGCCGCGTCGATCAGGCCCGCTTCGATCATGCGCCGCGCCGAGCCGAACACTTTCGCGCTCGACGAACACGCCGACGAGATCGCCGTGGCCGGCCCGCGCGCGCCGAAATAGTCGCGCACGAACGCGGCCAGCGCGTAGGGATTGTGCGTGCGCGCGTAGTCGAAGCCGGGATGCAGCAGGCCGGTTTCGCGGTCGCGCTCGCGATAGGCGTTTTCGGTTTCGAGGATGCCGCTCGTGCTGGTGCCGACGAACACGCCGACGCGCTCCGCGCCGTAGCGCGCGACGGCGGCGTGCACGCGTTCGGCGAAACCGTCCTGTTCGAGACCGAGTTGCGCGAGGCGATGATTGCGGCACGCGTAGGCGGCGAGATCGGCGCGAATGGCGATGGCGTCGACGTCCTGGACCGAGCCGATCCACGTGTCGAGATCCGCGCGTTCGAAGTCGCACGGCGCGAGGCCGCTGCGCCGCTCGCGCAGCGCGTCGAGCATGGCGTCGAGCCCGCGGCCGAGGCAGCTGGTGGCGGTGAAGTGCGAGACGAGAAGGGGATTCACGAAGTTCGGTCCTGGGGCCGGCGCGCGCGCCATTTAGGGTCGAATTTTACCAAACGGGGCGGCGTTGCCGCCGTCTCCGACTGGCGTGACGGGCGCGGCGTCGAGCGCCGCGCGCAGGGTGATCCAGTGATAGTGCGCCTCGGCGGCGGCGCGCAGCACCTGCGGCAGCACCGCGAGCACGACCGGCTGGCCGAGTGCGTCGCGCGCGCTGTTGGCGTCGTGCAGCAGCAGGATGTCGCGCGGCGCGAGACCGGTCAGCAGACGCTGCGTCACGATCTGCGGATCGCGCTCGCGGGTGTCGAAACCGCGCCGCGTCCAGCTCGCCAGTTGCAGGCCGAGCGCGCAGAGCACCGGTTCGAGAAACGGATTGCGCAAGCCGGCGGGCGCGCGGAAAAAGCGCGGACGCGTGCCGCTGATGTCCGTCAGCGTGCGTTGCGCGGCCTCGATCTCGCGCCGCAGCGCGCCGGGTCCGCTGACCGAAAACGTATGCCGATGCCGCTGGCTGTGGTTCTCCACGGCGTGGCCGCGCGCGACGATCGCCTCGATCCACTTCGGATGCTGGCGCGCGCGCTCGCCGATGCAGAAGAAGGTCGCGTGCGCGCCGTATTCGTCGAGCAGATCGAGCACGCGCGGCGTGATCTCGGGATCGGGGCCGTCGTCGATGGTGAGGGCGAGGCGGCGGTCGGCGCCGGGCGCGGACGTGGCGGACGTGACGGACGAGGCAGACGCGGCGGGCAGGCGCGTCCAGTTCGGGCCGAGCAGCGCGCTTCTGGGCCAGAGGCCGGCGGCCGTCAACGCGAGATGCGAGGCCGCGACGCTGC
>NZ_JAAGPN010000547.1:0-1837 GCF_017104805.1 Paraburkholderia sp. Ac-20347
CGCGAACGTGCCGCGCGGCGTGTGCGCGAGCCAGCGCTCGCCGTGCGGCTCGATGCGCGCGACGGGCGTGCCTTCGATAAAGCGCGCGCCCAGCCGCTGCGCGGCGAGCCGAAACGCCGTGGTCGTGCGATACGGCAGTGCGTAGCCGTCGCGCTCGACCCAGATGCCGCCCGTCACGTGACGCGCGAGCGCCGGTTCGAGTTCGAGCACGCGTTCGCGGTCGATCAGCGTTTCGTGCGTAAAGCCGTGTGCGTTCAGCAGCGCGACGCGTTCGCGGCATTCGTCGAGTTCCGCGTCGGTTTCGGCGATCTTCAGTTGGCCCGAGGGCACGAAACCGCCGTCGTCGCCGATCAGCTCGGGCAGCGTGTGCCAGAGTTCGCGCGAGCGCAGTGCGAGGGGAATTTCGGGCAGTGGGCGGCCGAGCGTGCGCACGCCGCCCGCGTTCACGCCCGACGAATGGCGCGCGACGTAATCGGCTTCGAGCACGATCACGCTCGCGCCGCGCCGCGCGAGATGGAACGCGCTGCTGGTGCCGTGCAGGCCGCCGCCGATCACGAGCACGTCGGCTTCCTGCTGCGCGCGGGCGGGTTGCTCATTCACTGGCGAGTTCTCCCAGCGTGATCGGCTTGATCGGCGGACGAATGCGGTAGTAGCCGACTTCGTCCGGCGCGACCTTTCGGGCGTCGGCGATCACTTCGGTCACGGTCAAGCCGCACAGGCGTCCCTGGCACGGTCCCATACCGCAGCGTCCGAACGATTTCGCCTGATTCGGCCCGACGCAGCCGAGCGCGACGAAGCCGCGTAATTCGCCCGCAGTGACTTCCTCGCAGCGGCAGACGATGGTGCTGTCGGCGGGAATGCGGTTGGCGTCGCGCGGACGATAGAGGCTGTCGAGAAACGGACGGATGCGCATCACGTGTGCGAGCGCCGCGCGGTGCGCGTGGGCTTCGCGCTCGCGCGTGGCGGTGTCGAGCATGCCGAGTTGCGACGCCACGGCAAGCGCGGCGAGCGTGCCCTGTTGCGCGGCCGCCTGCGCGCCGCCGATGCCCGCGCCGTCGCCGGCCACGAAAATGCCGGGCACGTCGAGTTCGCCCCAGGCGTCGGTCTGCGGTGTGAAGCAGAGTTGCGCGGGGTCCCAGCGATGCGCCGCGCGCAGCGCCTGCGTGAACTGCGTGTTCGGCACGACGCCTTGATGCAGCAGGATCACATCGGCTTCGACGCGTTGCGCGCGGCCCTGCGAAGTGAAGGTGAGCGCGGCGGCGCGCTGCGTGCCGTCCGCACCCAGCGTGCCTTCGATCGCGAGATCGTCGGCGCCTTCGTAGATCGGCACGCGCGCGTCGCGCAACGTACGCAGCAATTGCAGGCCTTTGCTCAAGAACGGCCACGCGCGCAACGCCGCGAGCAGATGCGACTTCGCGCGCCAGCGATCTTCGTGACGCGTGGTATCGACGAGCGCGCGGATCGGCACGCCCGCGCGCACGTACTGCCAGCCGAGCAGATAAAGCAGCGGGCCGCAGCCTGCGAGCACGGGCGGCGCGGCGGGCACTTCGCCCGCGCTTTTCAGGAGGATTTGCGCCGCGCCCGCCGTGAGCACGCCGGGCAGCGTCCAGCCCGGAATCGGGAACGGCCGTTCGAGCGCGCCGCTCGCGAGGATCACGCGCTGCGCCGCGAAGCTGCCGACCTTGCCGTCCTTGAGGTAGTGGACCGCGCGCTCGCGCGTGACCTGCCAGACCGTCGCGCCCGGCAGATGGCGCGCGCCCGAGCGCACGAAGTCCTCGGCGAGGGCCGCGCCCGCCGCGGAGTCGGGGCCGAGAAGCGCCCTGTGGGGCGGGGCGGG
>NZ_JAAGPN010000548.1:0-1835 GCF_017104805.1 Paraburkholderia sp. Ac-20347
GAGCGCGCCGACGAAGGCGCACGCGGGCAAAGTCAGCGCGCCCCATGCCGCGCCGAGCCACAGCGTCGCCGCAACCGCGCCGACGCTCGCGCCCGCGCTCACGCCGAGCAGATGAGGATCGGCGAGACGGTTCGACGTGGCAGCTTGCAGGACCGCGCCGGACAGCGCGAGCGCCGCGCCCACGAGCGCGCCCAGCAGCACGCGCGGCAGACGGATTTGCCAGACGATGTCGTCGATCGTCGCGCTGATGTGCGTGCCGCCGCCAATATGTGAAGCGATCGTGTGCACGACGTCGAGCGGCGCGATGTGCGCGGGTCCGAAGCCGACCGCGAGCACGATCGAAACGACGAGCGCGCACGCGAGCGACACGATCGCCGCGAACGGCAGCGTCAATGGCGCGGATGTGCGCGAAGAATGTGCGCTCATGGCGCGCCCGGTGTGTTGCGCGCAGCAAAGGCTTCCGGATGCAAACCGCGCGCGATCGTTTCGACGGCCTGCGCGTTGCGCACGCCCGGCGTCGCCGCGTCGTACGGCACCACGATGAAGCGCCGCGCGCGAATCGCCGCGACGTTCGCGAGCGCGGGCGAGCCGAGCAGAAACGCTTCCTTCTGCGCCGCCGTCACCGCGCCGTAATCGACGATCACGATCACCTGCGGATCGCGCGCGACCACGCTTTCCCAACTCACCTGGGTCCAGCTTTGCGCGACGTCGTCCATCACGTTGCGGCCGCCCGCTGCGCGGATCAGCGCTGTGGGCATCGCGAGCGCAGCCGCCGTGAAGGGCTTGTCCTCGCCGCTGTCGTAGACGAATACGCGCGGCGTCGTATGCGTGTCCGCATTCAGCACGCGGCGCACGTCAGCGACGCGCGATTGCATCGACGCGATCAGTGTTTGCGCGCGCGCCTCGACATCGAAAATCGCGCCGAGATTGCGCAGGTCGTTATAGACATCGTCGAGCGAAGCGGCCGGTCGCGGCATCACATGCGAGCACGATTCCGTGAG
This sequence comes from Paraburkholderia sp. Ac-20347, assembly GCF_017104805.1. Lineage (NCBI taxonomy): Bacteria > Pseudomonadati > Pseudomonadota > Betaproteobacteria > Burkholderiales > Burkholderiaceae > Paraburkholderia > Paraburkholderia sp. Ac-20347. The sequence continues at coordinate 1,002 of NZ_JAAGPN010000548.1, forward strand.
TTCATAGGTGGCGATGTCGAAGCGCGCGAGCGTCTGCGGCGTGATCGGGCCGCCCACGCGCATGCCGTAATTCCAGCCCGCGACGTAAAGATCGGCGTGCGCGGCGGCGAGCGTTTCGAGCGACGGATAGCGGCGGGCGAGTTCGGGCAGACCGAGCAGCGCGGACTGCAAAGCCGGGTCCGCCGTTTTCCAGCCGCTGATGCCGGTATAGCCCGCCATGCGCGTGCGCTGGCCGAGCGCGAGCATCATCTCCGTGAGATTCACGTCGTTGCTCACGGCACGCGCGGGCGTCTGCGTGAACGTCACGTCGCGATTGCAACTGCGCACCGTGACGGGATAGTGGCCCGCGTGCGCGGCGGCGCTCGCGCACGCGAGCAGCAGCGCGACAACGGCGCGCAAACCTCGGTTCATCTTCATGCGTTCGACTCCGAATGCGGGGTGATCAACGTCACGCGCGGACCGCGCGTCACCGGATGACGATCGACGATCGCATCGACGCCATAAACGCGCTTGAGCAGCGCTTCGGTCAGCACCTGGTCCGGCGTGCCGCGCGCGACGATCTCGCCCGCGTCGATCACGAACAGGCGGTCGCAGAACGCGGCGGCGAGATTGAGATCGTGGATCGTCGCGAGGGTCGTGATGCGCTGACGCTTCACGAGCGCGAGCAAATCGATCTGATGGCGCGGATCGAGATGGTTGGTGGGTTCGTCGAGCATCAGCACGCGCGGCACCTGTACGAGCGCACGCGCGAGCAGCGCGCGCTGGCGCTCGCCGCCCGAGAGCGTGGCGAAGGGCCGTGTGCGTGCGTGCGCGAGCCCGACGTCGAGCAGGGCG
>NZ_JAAGPN010000549.1:0-1513 GCF_017104805.1 Paraburkholderia sp. Ac-20347
CGCGCAGCATGCTGGGCTGGCCGACCGTCGGGCTCGCGCAGCCCAACGGCGCGCATCGCGCGCTCGCGCGGCTCGAAACGGCGCGGCGCGTCGGCACGCTCGTCACGCAGAACGTCGACGGGCTGCATCAGCGCGCGGGCAGTCATGGCGTGATCGAGCTGCACGGCAGCATCGGCCACGTGCATTGCCTCGCCTGCGGCGCGCAGTATTCGCGCGCGTCGATCCAGCCGCAGCTGGAGGCGCGCAATCCGGCGCTCGTGGGCGCGTTCGCGGAACCGGCCGCCGACGGCGACGCCCATCTCGACTTCGACGGCGAACACGCCTTCGACATTCCCGCATGCGAAGCTTGCGGCGGCATGCTCAAGCCGTCGGTGGTGTTCTTCGGCGAGAACGTGCCGCGCGAGCGCGTGGCGGCGGCGTCGGCGGCGCTCGACGAGGCCGACGCGGTGCTCGTGGTCGGTTCGTCGCTGATGGTGTATTCGGGCTATCGCTTCTGCGCGTGGGCGCAGCAGCGCGGCAAGCCCGTGGCCGCCATCAACCTCGGCAAGACGCGCGCCGATCCGCTGCTCGCGCTGAAAGTCGAAGCGCCGTGCGCCGCGACGCTCGACGCGCTCGCCGCGCGGCTCGGCGTCTGAACCGCGCCGTTTTTTCATCGCCGATCACGGGTGCTTATTGGCGCTGATTGGCGCTCATTGGTGCTCATTGGCGTTCTTGCGCCGCAAGCCGCCAGGCAATCGAGAGGATCCCGACCGATGCTGACCACGACCGACGAACTCGAAGCGCACTACGGCACGCCGCACGAGCGCGCGCTGCGCAAGGAAATCGACCACGTGAACGCGGATTACCGCCGCTTCATCGAGCTGTCGCCGTTCGTCGTGCTCGCGACGGGCGGCCCTGACGGCCTCGACTGCTCGCCGCGCGGCGACGCGCCGGGCTTCGTGCGCATCCTCGACGAACGCACGCTCGCGCTGCCCGACCGGCCCGGCAATAATCGCGTCGACAGTCTGCGCAACGTGGTGGCCGCGCCGCAGGTCGGCCTGCTGTTCATGGTGCCGGGCGTGGGCGAGATGCTGCGCGTGAACGGCCGCGCGCGCGTGAGTGTCGATGCCGGGCTGCTCGACCATTTCGCCGTCGACGGCAAGCCGCCGCGCTCGGTGCTGCTGATCGACGTCGAGAGCGCCTATTTCCACTGCGCAAAAGCGATCGCGCGCTCGCATCTCTGGGACGCGTCGCGCCACGTCGAGCGTTCGCAGTTGCCGAGCGCGGGCGACATGCTGCGCCGCGTGAACGACGAGCAATACGGCGAATCGTTCGACGTCGAGCGTTACGAAGCCGACCTCGCCGAGCGCATGAAGAAAACGCTTTACTGAGCGCTTGCGGTGTCGTCCGTACTTTCGTCTGCACGTTCGTCCGCGTATTCGCCTGCATATTCGTCTGCAATCAGCGCCACTCTTTTTTCCCGCTTCACATGACCGATTCCGTTTCAAGCTCCGATTCCACGCCGCGCCCCGAG
>NZ_JAAGPN010000550.1:0-238 GCF_017104805.1 Paraburkholderia sp. Ac-20347
AGCATGAAAAAAAAAAAAACATTATACACCTTTGTTGCTAGTTTGTGATTCAATGATGTTCTCACTGCTTTATCCAGTCTTTCACGCCATTCACTATCTGTGTTCAACTTCCCCTGTATTTATTCTCACTCCCGCATCCCCTACTCGTATCTGTTCCTAGCTGCACACTGTGCTCTTATTGTTTCACCTTTCTACTATCTTCTCACCTCGTGACCGTCTCTTCGTTTACCTCTCTCTA
>NZ_JAAGPN010000551.1:0-1790 GCF_017104805.1 Paraburkholderia sp. Ac-20347
TTGCCAGGCTTGCGCGAGATCCGTCTCGACGCGCGCCTTCAGATCGGCGAACGGGCCGCTCATGAGCGCGCGCAGCCGCTGGCGGGCCGGACGGCGCCGTGCGCGTGCGGCGTGCGCGACGGGCAGGTGAACGAGGCTGGCATCGGGGCGGATCTCCGGTTCGGCGCGAGCGCGTAAAACGGCGCGCCCGACGGGGAAAAATTGCAAAACGGCAAAGCGAAAACGGCGGCGACGCGGACGGCGGCCACGAACAAGGGCGCAACATCCGTACAACAGCGCGGCCGCGACGAACCGCGGAGGGTCGCCGTGAACCCGGCACTCTAGCGCGGGAGGCCGCCACGCGGCAAGTTGGGAGGCGGCCGGACGCGGCGCGGCATAAGGCGTCGGCATGACAAAAAACAGGTCATTTGACGCTTGTGGATAACTTTGTGGAGAAATGCCCTGCGCGCAGCCGCAAAGGCCCGTTTGACGGCCATCTTATCGGCGTGAGTCGCTATTTGAAGGATAAAAAACCCATATAAATCAATGGTATGGATCGTTTCGCCAGCGTTTTGAAGGGGGCCGCGGCGGCCACGACGTCCGACAGTGCCGATGTGGACACTTCGCGGCCCTTGTGCGCTGGGAGCGTTTCCTGCTGGACTGCGGCCCCCGTCACGGTCTATCGTCTGTCGGCCGGCCCGCTCGACGGGGCTCGATGCGCGCCAGCGCGCGCCGGGTCCGCGCAGCCGCTATGCTTGCTGCCCCGGCAGTTGTTTTCCTTGCGGCTCATTCACCTCTGCGCATGCCATCCGATCGTTTTTCCTCCGCTGCGGGCGGCGACGTCGTCGTCCCGGTTTCGGCGCTCAATCGCGCCATCGCCTCGATGCTCGAGCGCTCGTTTCCGCTCGCCTGGATTTCGGGCGAAGTGTCGAACTTCACGCGCGCCGCGAGCGGTCACTGGTACTTCTCGATCAAGGACGCGCAGGCGCAGATCCGCTGCGTGATGTTCCGCGGACGCGCGCAATACGCCGAATTCACGCCGCGCGAAGGCGACCGCATCGAGGTCCGCGCGCTCGTCACGATGTACGAGCCGCGCGGCGAGCTGCAACTGAACGTCGAGGCCGTCCGGCGCACGGGCCAAGGGCGGCTTTACGAAGCGTTCTTGCGCCTGAAGGCGCAGCTCGAAGCCGAAGGTCTTTTCGACGCCGACCGCAAGCGCGACCTGCCCACGCATCCGCGCGCGATCGGCGTCATTACGTCGATGCAGGCCGCCGCGCTGCGCGACGTGCTCACCACGCTGTGCCGCCGCGCGCCGCACGTGCCGGTGATCGTCTATCCGGCGCCGGTGCAGGGCGCGGGATCGGCGGAAAAGCTCACCGCGATGCTCGACGCCGCGAACGCGCGCAACGAAGTCGACGTGATCGTGCTGTGCCGTGGCGGCGGCTCGATCGAGGATCTCTGGTCGTTCAACGACGAGACGCTCGCGCGCGCCATCGCCGCGAGCGCGATTCCGGTGGTGAGCGGCGTAGGCCACGAAACCGATTTCACGATCGCCGATTTCGCCGCCGACATGCGCGCGCCCACGCCCACGGCCGCCGCCGAACTCGTGAGCCCGCAGCGCGTGCTGCTGCTGCGCGAACTCGATCAGCGCCATGCGACGCTCGCGCGCGGCTTCGGCCGCTTGATGGAGCGCCGCGCGCAGCAACTCGACTGGCTCGCGCGGCGTCTCGTCTCGCCCGGCGAGCGGCTTGCGCAGCAGCGCACGCATTTGCGCCAGTTGTCGATCCGGCTCGCGTCGGCGGGTTCGCGCG
>NZ_JAAGPN010000552.1:0-1787 GCF_017104805.1 Paraburkholderia sp. Ac-20347
GGTTTAACGTTTGACTGCGCGTTTGGCTGCGTGTCTGACTGCGCGGCCGCGTTCCGCCTGACCCCCGCCTGACCTCACGTTTGCGGCTCGCCGCCGCGCGCCGCACGACGTTGCCGACGCTGCTGCTCGCCGCGTACGCGGTGCTGCTCGCGCGCTACACGGGCCAGCAGGATCTGCGCATCGGCATGCCGGTGTCGGGCCGCAATCGCCTGGAGACCGAGCCGCTGATCGGCTTCTTCGTCAACACGCTGGTGATTCGCGCCGATCTGCGTGGCGCGGCGAGCTTCGGCGCGCTGCTCGATCGCCTGCATCAGACCGTGCTCGACGCGCATCGCCACGACAGCCTGCCGTTCGCGCAACTGGTCGAAGTGCTGCAACCCGAGCGCAACGCGGGCCAGACGCCGCTGTTCCAGGTGATGTTCAACCACACGCGCGCGCAGCGCGTGGCGTTCGAGGTCGCGGGCCTGCAGGTGAGCGAATTGAGCGCCGATCTGCCGACCGCGCGCTTCGATCTCGTGCTCAACGCGATCGAGCGCGACGACGGCGTGCGCCTCGCGTTCAACTACGCCGCCGATCTGTTCGAGCCGGCCATCGTCGAGCAGATGCTGGCTCATCTCGCGCGTCTGCTCGCGCAGGTTGCCAGCGTGATCGAGCAGCCGCTCGCCAGCTTCGCGCTCGTGGATGAACGCGTGCGCGAACGCACGCAACCGGACGCACCCGCGAACGCCGCCGCATTCGAAGCCGTCGGCGCGCGTTTCAGCCGCCGCGCCGCCGCGCAGCCGCACGCGCAGGCCGTGCATTGCGAAGGCGAGACGCAGCGTTATGGCGAACTGGAACGCTGGAGCACGCGCATCGCGACGCGTCTGCGCACGCTCGGCGCGCGGGCCGATCAGCGCATCGGGCTGTGCGTGGAGCGCTCGGCCGCGCTGGTCGCGGGCGTGCTCGGCGTGCTGAAGTCGGGCGCGGCCTTCGTGCCGCTCGACCCCGCGTATCCGCTCGAACGTCTCGCCGCCATGCTAGACGACGCCGGAATCGACTGCGTGCTCGCCGACGCGGCGGGCGCGGCGCGTCTGGGCGCGCTGCTGGACGGGCGCGAGATCATCGACATCGCCTCGCTCGCCAGCGAAGCAGACGACACGGTTATCGAAACGAACGCCACGCCGATCCACCCCGACCAGCTCGCCTATGTGATCTACACCTCGGGCTCGACCGGACGCCCGAAAGGCGTGGCGATCACGCACGGCACGCTCGCGCGTCACCTCGACGATTTCATCGGCACCTACGCGATCGGCGCGCACGACAAGCAACTGCAATCGTCGACGATCAACTTCGACGTCGCGCTGCACGAAATGTTGCCCGCGCTGCTGATGGGCGGCCAGATCGAGATGCGCGGCCCGCAGCTCTGGGACCCGGAAACCACGAGCCGTCATCTGATCGAGCAGAAGGTCACGTTCGCGCGCATTCCCACCGCGTACTGGCAGCAATGGCTGCGCGAGCCGCCGCCCGCCGACGCGCTCGCGGCGCTGCGCCAGATCACCGTGGGCGGCGAGGGCTTGCCCGGCGACTCGCTGCGTCAGTGGCGCAGCGGCCCGCTCGGCCACATCCGCCTCGACAATCTTTACGGCCCGACCGAAACCACCATCGCCTGCCTGTATCGCGAGACGCGCGCGCAGGACGAGGCGCAGGCGATCGTGTCGATCGGCGGCCCGTATCCGTCGCGCACCGCGCGCGTGTGCGACGCCGACGGCAACGAAGCGCCGGTCGGCGCGCTCGGCGAACTGTGCGTC
>NZ_JAAGPN010000553.1:0-1740 GCF_017104805.1 Paraburkholderia sp. Ac-20347
CGCGTTGGTCTGGTTGCTGGCGAACGCGCGCGGCTGCGGCACGGCCGCCGTCTGCGCGAGTTTGTGCGCCGTCGCGGCCAGCGACTCGCGCTGATCGGCCAGCTCGCGTGCGCGGCTCGCCTCCTTCACTTTCTGCGCGTCGCGCGCGACGGCCGCGCGCGTATCCGCGGGCAGGCCCTGCTGATTCATCAGCGTCTGCGCGTCGCCGTCCGCGCCGCTCGCGCTCAGCAGCAGCGCCACGTTGGCGGCGATCTTCGAATTGTGCGGATCGAGCTCGATCGCCTTGAGCAGCGGCACGCGCGCGCCGTTGACGTCGCCTTCGCGCAGCAGCGCATAGCCGAGATCGGAGAGCGTCGCGGGATCGGTCGGCGCGAGCATCGACGCCTCGTCGAGTTCCTGGGCCGCGCGACGGAAGTCGCCCGACCCGCCCGCGAGCAAGCCCAGCCCGCGATGACCGCGCGCCGCGAACGGCGTATTGAGCAACTGCGTATAGGCCGACGCGCTCGCGCTCGCCTGGCCGGTCGCGCGCAACGCGTCGGCGCGCAGCACGATCGAATTCGGGCTCGCGCCGTACTGCCGCTCGTAGGCATCGATATGCGCGAGCGACGCGTAATAAAGGCCCTCCGACTGCATGCGCGAGATCAGTCCGAGATACATGCCGGGCGTGTCGGGCACGGCGTCCTTCGCGTCATCGGCGCGCATTTTCATTTCGGCCTGCGCCTGCGGACCCACGCCATAGCCTTGCGGCGACGAGCACGCCGCCAGCAGTGCGAGCGCGCCGCACGCGGCCACGCTCATCGCACGCTTGCCGCGTGTCACGATCGAAGTCTTCATAGTCGTTCTGCCTGATTTCATGGCGCACCCGCTAATGGTGAATCGACGAGAGCGAGTGCATCACGGCGATGAGGCCCGGCCCCGCCGCCACGATCAGCAGCGCGGGCAGCAGCGTCACGACCATCACGCCGGTCATGCGCACCGTGAGCTTGCCGATGCGCTCGCGCAGCGTCGCGCGGCGCACTTCGCGCAGCCGGTCGCCGAACTGCTTGAGCGGTTCCTGTACCGCGCCGCCGTGCTTGTCCACCTGCACGAGCAGACGGATCACGGAGCGCAGATCTTCGTTGTCGTACGTCGTCGCCATGCGTTGCAGCGACTGTTCGCGCGTGCGGCCGGTGACGAACTGGCGCTGGGCGATTTCCATTTCGCTCGCAAGCACCGGCAGCACCGGACGGAATTCGTTGACGAGCACCTGCAGACTCTGATCGAGCGACAAGCCGACGCCCTGCAACAGACGCAGCAGATCGACGAACATCGGCAGCTCGTCGGCGACGGACGCGAGTCGCGCGGAGGCGCGGCGGCGCAGATGGAATTTCGGCGCGAGAAAGCCCACGAGCAAACCGCCCGCGCCGAACATCACCACATTGCTGCCGCTCATCGCGGCGTAGCTGCCCGCGCCGATCGCGAGACCGGCCGCGCAGGCAAAGCGCGCGACGATGAACAGCCCGCGCGAGCGGGCATCGACGTAGCCGCTCTGGTCGAGCAGACGGCGATCTTCATCGGCGACCATGAGCTTGCCGAGCGGCGTATCGAGCCAGCGCGCGCCCGCGTTCGCCAGCGCGTCGACGAGACCGGGCAGACCCGTGCGGCGCGGCACGTTTTCGACACGCGGCTTGCCGCCTGCTGCGGCGGCACTGCCAGCGCCGCCTGCACCACCGGCACCACCGGCACCACCGGCACCACCCG
>NZ_JAAGPN010000052.1:0-40407 GCF_017104805.1 Paraburkholderia sp. Ac-20347
GCTCGTGGCGTGGCCGCGTCCGTTCGAGAGCGTGCTGCTCGTGCCGGGCAGCGAGCGCGTGCTGGAGCGGCGCATCGTGTCGCTGTCGCGCGATCCGCGCGCGAGCGCCACGCTCGGCCTCGACAGCGACGCGCTCGCCGGTTCGGGCTACGTGCTGACCGGCGACAGCGGCGTGGTGCAGGTGAGCGCGACGCTGTTCTATCGCGTCGCCGATCCCTATGCCTACGCGCTGCAACTCGATCATCTCGACGACGCGCTCGAACGCATCGTCAGCGCGGCGGTCGTGGAGACGACGGCGCAGCGCGACCTCGATGCGATTCTCGTCGCGCGACCCGAAATGGTGGCCGCCGATCAGCAGATGGCCGTGCGCCGCGAACAGTTGCGCGGCGACCTCGCGCGCGCGATCCAGCGTCATCTCGATGCGCTCGCGGCCGCGCATGCGAGCCTCGGCATCGAAGTCGCGCGGGTGGACGTGCAGGCGTCGTTTCCGGGCTCGGCGATCGACGCGTTCAATGCGGTGTTGACGTCGATGCAAAACGCCGAGCGCGATGTCGCGAAGGCGCGCACGATCGCCGAGAAAACGCGCCAGGGCGCGCAGCAGAACGCCGACCGCATCGTGCAGGACGCGCAGGCGAGCGCCGCCGAACGCGTGGCGACGGCGCAGTCCGAAACCTCGACGATCGCGCAGCTCGAAGCGGCGCTCGCGCAGGATCACGATCCGGGGCTGGTCGCGCGTGCGTATCGCGAGCGCGTGCAGGCCGTGCTGGCCAAGGCCGCGCGCGTGACGACGCTCGATCCGAACGACGCGTCGAGCCTCGTCTTGCCGGGACGCGCGCCATGACGATGAATACGCAAACGGAAGCGCTCGAAGGCGATGCAGCGAACCTCGACCCGCACGACGCGCCTCACGATGCGCACGAAGCCCACGCCGATCACCTCGCGCCCGGCCTCGCGATGTCCGCCGAGGAGCGCCGCGCGATCACGCGCCACACGCTGCTCGCGCTGATCTCGGGCGGTTTGCTGCTGCTCTCGCTCGCGTGGCCGCATCTCGTTCAGGGCGACGCGACGCTCGCGCAATTGCTCGCGGCGGCCGCTTCGATCGTCGTCGCGCCGCCGGTGTTCGCGGGCGCGTGGCACAGCCTCAAGTCGCCGAGCCTGCACGGCGTGACCGACCGGCTGATTGCGCTCGCGATGCTGGGTGCGTGGGCCGTCGGCGACATGACGACCGCCGCGCTGCTGCCCATCGTGATGACCTTCGGCCACGCGCTCGAAGAACGCAGCGTGCTCGGCTCGCAGGAAGCGATCCGCGCGCTCGGACGGCTCACCTCGGGCATCGTGCGGCGCGTGAGCGCGACGGGCGCGATCGAGGAAGTCGCGTACGACGCGCTGCGTCCCGGCGATCTCGTCGACGTGCTGCCGGGCGCGCGCATCCCCGCCGACGGGTGCGTGCGCGAAGGCCGGTCGAGCGTCGACAACGGCCCGATCACCGGCGAGTCGCTGCCGCAGGACGCCGCCGAAGGCGCGAGCGTCTACGGCGGCGCGATCAATCTCGACGGACCGCTGCGCGTGGAGGTCACGCAGGTCGGCGAGGCGTCGACGCTCGGCAAGGTCGTCGAGTTGATGCAGCGCGCGGAAGCCGCGAAGCCGCCCATCACGCAGGCGCTCGAACGCTATATGGACGCCTATCTCGCGCTCGTGTTGCTGATCGCGGCGATTGTCTGGTTCGTGAGCGCGAACGCGTCGGCGATGCTCGCGGTGATCGTCGCGGCTTGCCCGTGCGCGCTCGTGCTGGCCGCGCCGGCGACGGCCATCGCGGGCATCGCGGCGGGCGCGCGGCGCGGCATGCTGTTTCGCAATGCGGCGTTTCTCGACAAGATCGCCGAGATCGATTCGCTCGTGATCGACAAGACCGGCACGCTCACGCACGGCGAGTTGCGCGTCACGCAGATCGCGTGGCAGCCTGGCGTGAACGAAGCGCAGGCGCGCGCGCTGGCCGTGCGGCTCGCGCAAGGCAGCGCGCATCCGGTGTGCCGCGCGCTGGTGCGCGACGGTCTGAATGCGGAAGCCGAAGCGCAGGCACAGGACGTGCACGATCTGCGCGAGCTTCGCGGCCTCGGCGTGCACGCGAACACGCGCAACGGCGAAGCCGTGCTGGGCCGCGACGAACTGCTCGCGCAATACGTGGATGTGCTGCCGTCCGCGCCCGCTGAATTCGACGGCCCGCGTGCAGGGCTCGTGCAAAACGGCAAGCTGCTCGCGTGGTTCGGTTTCGCGGATACCTTGCGCGCCGAGGCGCGCGAGGCGCTCGCCGATCTGCGCGCGCTCGGCATCGAACGCGAAGCGCTCGTGACCGGCGACCGCGCGGACGTGGCGCACAAGCTGGCGGCGCAGGTTGGCATCGCGACCGTGGTGGCGCAGGCGCTGCCGCACGACAAGCTCGATTACGTGCTGGGCGAGATCGATGCCGGGCATCATCCGCTCGTGGTCGGCGACGGCCTGAACGACGTGCTCGCGATCAAGGCGGGCTCGACGAGCGTGGCGATGGGCGAACGCGGTATCGACATCGCCGTGGCATCCGCCGACGTGGTGTTGCTCGCCGACGATCTGCGCCGCCTGCCCGACTGCATCCGGCTGGGCCGCCGTTGTCGCCGCATCGCCACGGCCAACGCCGCGATCGGCTTGACGTGGACGGTGGCCGTGATCGCGCTGGCGGCGCTGGGCGCATTGAGCGCGGTGGCGACGGCGATCCTGCATAACGTGGGCACGTTCGTCGTGATCGCGAACGCGGGCCGCCTGCTGCGCCGCGAGGACCACGAGCAGCACGCCACTTCGCGCCCAACGCCAACACACGAACCATCATGAACGACACGTCTTCCCATTCGACGCCGACTCTAACGGGCGACATCGTCGAACTGCGTCCGCTGCGCGCCGACGACGCACGCGCCCTGATCGATGCCGCCGCCGACGGCGAACTCTGGAATCTCAAAGTGACCGTGGTGCCGGGACCGGGCACCGCCGACGCCTATATCGACAAGGCGCTCGAAGGCGAGCGCGCGGGCACCGTCATGCCGTTCGCGATCGTGCAGCGCGCGACGGGGCGCGTGATCGGCAGCACGCGTTTCTGGAAACTCGACCGCGCGAATCGCAAACTCGAAATCGGCCATACGTGGCTCTCGGCGTCGATGCAACGCTCGGCGGCGAATACCGAGGCGAAATATCTGCTGCTGACTTATGCGTTCGACACGCTGCAGTGTGTGCGCGTGCAATTCACCACCGACGAATTGAACGAGAAATCGCGCGCGGCTATTTTGCGCATCGGTGCGAAACAGGAAGGCATCGTACGCCACGAACGCATCATGCCCGATGGACGCAAACGCAATTCCGTGCGCTTTTCCATCATCGACGACGAATGGCCGGACGTGCGGGCGAATCTCGAAGCGCGTTTGAAGTTGCGTTAATCTGCGTGAATTCGCGTGAATTCGCGTGATTTCGCGCGCGTTCGAAAACTAGAAGAGACTCGCCTGGCCGGAAATCACGGTTTCGAATTCTTCGCGCAGGAACGGCAGAATTGCATCGGCGACCGGCTGCAACTGACGCGAGAGATAGAACGCGTAATCGAGCGGCGAACTGAGCGTTTCGAGCGGTTCGGGACCGGCCGTGGTCATCACGTAGCTGATCCAGCCGCCGTTCTGATATTGCAGCGGACGGCCAAGCTGGCGATTGAACTCGTCGGCGACACGCGCGGCGCGCACATGCGGCGGCACATTGCGCTGATATTCGCTGAGCGGGCGGCGCAGCCGTTTGCGAAACACCAGTTGGTCGTCGAATTCGCCACGCAAGGTCCGTTGCACATAGTCGCGAATATAGTCGGCGTACGGCTCGCGCTGAAACACGCGGCGATAGAGTTCGCGCTGGAATTGCTGCGCGAGCGGCGTCCAGTCGGTGCGTACGGTTTCGAGTCCCTTGAACACGATTTCTTCGCTGCCGTCTTTCGCGCGCGACAGGCCCGCGTATCGCTTCTTGCTGCCTTCTTCGGCGCCGCGCACGGTGGGCATCAGAAAGCGCGAATAATGACGCTCGAACTGCAGTTCAAGCGCGCTTTCCAGACCGAAGCGCGTCTGAAGATGCGCTTTCCACCAGGCGTTGACGTGCGCGACCAGTTCGCGGCCCGTGCGCGTGGCGTCCTCTTCCGAATGCGCGCGCTTGAGCCAGACGAAGGTCGAATCGGTATCGCCGTAAATCACGTCGTAACCTTGCGACTCGATCAATTCACGCGTTTTACGCATGATTTCGTGGCCGCGCATGGTGATCGACGAGGCGAGACGCGGATCGAAAAAACGGCAACCCGTCGAACCGAGCACGCCGTAAAACGCATTCATGATGATCTTGAGCGCTTGCGAAAGCGGCGCGTTCTTCATGCGTTTGGCCTGTTCGCGGCCTTCCCATACCTGCCGCACGATTTCGGGCAGACAGTGCATCGTGCGCGAGAATCGCGCGCCGAGAAAGCCGGGCACGGAGGCGTCGTCGCCGGGCTGACGCAAGCCCTCGATCAGCCCGACCGGATCAATCAGAAACGTGCGGATAATCGACGGATACAGGCTCTTGTAATCGAGCACGAGGACCGAATCGTAAATGCCGGGCCGCGAATCCATCACGAAACCGCCGGGGCTGTTTTCGCCCACGATGTCGCCGAGATTGGGCGCGACATAACCGAGCCGATGCATGCGCGGCAAATATAGATGCGTGAAAGCCGCGACCGAACCGCCGCTGCGATCCACGGGCAAGCCCGTAACCGAGGCGCGTTCCAGCAGAAACGCGATCAATTCGGTCTTCTCGAAGATGCGCGTAACGAGTTCGCAGTCTTTGAGGTTGTAGCGTGCGAGCGCGGGTTTGTCTTCGTCGAAGCGGCGCTGGATTTCGTCCATGCGCTGATACGGATTGTCGATCGACTTGCCTTCGCCCAGCAGCGTTTGCGACACCGATTCGAGACTGAACGACGGAAAACTCCAGGTCGCGGAACGCAGGGCCTCGATGCCGTCGATAATCAATCGGCCCGCCGCCGCGGCGAAATAGTGATTCTGATTGATGCTGTGCTCGCGCCATTCCATGACGGCGCCACCGCGGCCGAGGCGCAATGGCACGCCATATTGACGCGAATGTTCGTGCAGCACGCGCAAATCGAATTGCACGAGATTCCAGCCGATAATCGCATCGGGATCGTGCCGCGCCATCCACGCATTCAGGCGCTCCAGCATCTGCGCGCGGGTGTCGCAATACTCGAAATCGAAATCGAGCCCGCTCGCATCGCCATTCTCAGGCGCGAGCATATACACCTGACGTTGTCCGCAACCTTCGAGCGCGATCGAATACAGTTCGCCGCGTGCGCTGGTTTCAATATCGAGCGACACGAGTTTCAACGCGGGACGATAATCGCTCGCGGGCTTCATCTCGCCGTCGATCAGCACGCCGCGCGCGTCGGGCGTGCCGCGAAACAGCACGGGCGCGGTGATGAAACGCTCCATCATGTAGCGGTCGGGCGGCTGAATATCGGCTTCATAGACATTCACGCCGGATTTCGCGAGCCGCTTCGCCGCGCCGGACAAGTGCCGATACTGGCGCGCGTAAAGCCCGAGCACGGGCCGCTGATGAAAGTCCTTCAATCCGAGCGGACGCCATTCCACGCCGGTTTTCGCGTCGAATTCGGCGCGCGCCGCGTCCTGCTGCTCGACCGGCACGAAGGCCACCGAGGTCTGCGCGCGCAGACGCAACTGACGCGGCCCGGTCGGCGTGGCCAGCCAGAAGTCGACTTCGGTATGCGTGGGCGTGTCGCGCCAATGGCGGGTGAGGATGAAGCCCTCGTTCAAACTCGCCTGCGCGTCGGCATCGGCGCCCGCCGTCAATTCACCCTGAAACTCGCTCACGTCCCGTACCCGCAGGCCTGCTTGGATTGCAGGCATTGTACCGCTGCATGCGGGCGCGGACGTGCGGATGTGTGGACGCGCGGACGCCGCGCCGGGCGTCCGCGCTGCGGGGATTACTCGTCGCCGCGCAAGCCGAGCGACGGCAGCGAGCGTGTGCCTTCGAGTTCGACCGAGTGCAGCAGATGCGGATCGAGATCGAGCGCGCGCAAGATCGTCGGCGCGACCTGGGTGGTTTCGACGCGCTCCGTCACCTTGCGACCGCCGTGGTGCAAACCGGCGTACGACACCACGAGGCCGAGATGGCTGTCGTCGGGCGCGTTGCCGCCGTGTTCCTCGTCCTTCGATTTGCTCGACGTGTAGATCACGCCCGGATTCGGCTGCACGACGATATCGGGCGTGCGGCCTTGCGCCGGATCGCCGAAACGCTGTTGCAGCGCGTTGCCCGTGAGCACATACGCTTGCGGACCATCGGCGCAGATGCCGGGCGCGTTGCACGACAGATTGCGCTTGAGCGTGGCGACCACCGCGTCGCGCTGGCTTTGATCGCGCAGCCAGATCAGGCCCACGTCGTCGGTCTGCACGAAGCCGGTATTCACGAGCCCGGTGCCGTCGTTCAGATTGCCGCTCTTCGTGGCGTTCTGGCCGAACTGGCCGTTCGGATCGAGATAATTGTTGGCTTCGAGCAGCGCGGTCAGCGTGTCGCCGTTCTTCACGAGCTTGCTGTGGTCGGTGGGCGACTGTCCGTGCTTCGCGGTCACGATGATGAGCGTGGACTTGTACAGATTCTGCTGCTGAAGCGCAGCGACGATGCGGCCCAGCGACGTGTCGAGATACGCGATCGCATTCGTGACTTCCGGTCCCGGCGTGAAGCTCGCGTCGAGATAGCCGCCGCCCGACGCGACCGTCGCTTTCTGCGCGACGCTCAAGGTCTGGAAGTTGGTGCCGAACAGCGTGGGCACCGGTTCGTCGCGCGTGCCGGTGGAATCCTTGCCGCCAATCTGATTCAGGATCGCCTGCACGTGAAAGTCGTCGAACTGCTCGGTGTGCGTATAAATATCGGTGTAATTCGTTTGCGTGGCGGGATCGATCGAATTGATTTCGGTGCGCGCGAGATCGTCCACGCCGCGTCCCGACGGTCCGTTGAGCCAGTCGTAACCCCACGCGTGCTTGTCGGCCCAGGCGGTGCGCGAACCGCTCAGATTCTGCTTCACGACTTCGAAGATCGTGTTGGTTTTCACGTAATCGTGCGGAAAGACCGGCACGCATTTCTTGCCCACACGTGCGCGCGGAATCGCTTGCGGATTGAATGCGCCGCCGCCGTCGAGATGCACGAGCGCGCCGCCGTTTTCTGCATCGATGCCGGTGGTTTCGTCGAATACGACATTCCAGCCCTGCTTGCCGACGCAGCCCGTGTCGTTCGGTGCGTAAAGCGTGCGGTCGTAGGAGACGTCATAGAAAAGACCGGCCGATTTCGGCGAGCCGCCGGTGACGAGCGCGGCGAGTCCGGGGAAAGAATCGGAAAGGCCCGGCGTATAAGCGTTCGTATACGTCACACCCGATTTCGCGAGCAGCGCGAGATTCGGACAGGTATTGCCGCTGATGCAGCGCGAAACATCCTGTTCGTGCAGACCGTCGAAACTGATCAGCAAGACATGTTTGATATCCGACGCTTCGCCCGCCTGCGCGGGCGCGTGGACGCCACCGAGCGCGAGTGCGCCGGCGCCGAGCGTCGCCGTCATGACCGCTTTTGCCGCTTTCCACCGCCGTGCTGTCTTCATTGTTCACCTCATTCGTTCGTGGGGAAATCACGCGAAAAAAATCAGTGAAAATTTGCAGGCGTATTACGTCCGCGCGGTGACGCTCGACTTTCAATTACATTTTATTACCTGGAATTGATTGCAGTTGCAGCTTCGGCCGACACGACGAGTCGCTGACGCAAATGTTCGAGACGTCGCGTTTGCGCGATCACGATGCCGGGCGTGGCGAGCGCTTGCTGTACGCGTTCGAGCCAGTAATGAAGTCCGAATACGGCGGCTTCGCGATCGGCTTCGATGGCGCGTTCGAGGTGTGCGATGGCGGCGTCGAGATTGCGTGGCGTATAAGGACTCGGCGGACTCGGCGGACTCGCGCGATTCACGCGGACCACGTTTTCGAGTCGCGCTGCGCGATCGACATCTCGATGTGAATCACGTCGATGGCGAGCGCGCGAATAGGAGGATGCGTTGCGTTGATGGTCTTCATGCGGGCTGCGTGGAGAGTGGCAATGGCCCGCATGGTCGGTCGTCAATTGGACAGATGCTGTCCGATTGCGACGGATTTTTTATTGGCCGAATGCGTTGTCGTATCCGGACATCGACTGTCCGGATGCGGGCGTACATTGCATTACGTGCCCACTCACTTCGATTGGCGCAGTCACCGAAATCACAGCGCGCTTAACGACGCGCAACGGAGCCACGCACATGATCAACAATTCCAACTCGCCGCTCGAACATCTCGCCGCATTCGCCATCACGCTCGCCGTGGGCGTGATTTCCACGGTCGCGCTGGGCAAGTACATCGACAAAGTGCGTCGCGATGCAATTGCATCGGTCACGCAGCAGCGTTGACGCGCGCAGTGATTCCACCGGATCTCGCAACGGTCCCTTCTTGCACAAGCCCTTAGTTCGAAAATATCGGTATTCGACACTCCTCCCTTCATCAACAACGGATCGACACGGCTTGCGCGCCGTGCCGTTCCTATTGGATCGGGGAGATTGGATTTGTACGCAAGAACATGGGGAAAAAGCGGCGGCCTGCTGTTTATGGCGCTGGTCGCGAGCGGCGCGGCCCACGCGCAAAGCAGCGTCACGCTGTACGGCAAGATCGAAGACGGGCTCAACTACACGAGCAACGCGCGGGGCCAAAGTGCGTATCAACTGGAAAGCGGTTACGACTATGGCAGCCGCTGGGGATTGAAGGGCAGCGAGGATCTCGGCCGCGGCACACGCGCGATCTTCCAGCTTGAAAACGGTTTCGACGTGAATACCGGACGCAATAGCCAGGGCGGCCGCGAATTCGGACGTCAAGCGTGGGTGGGCATCGCCTCCGACCAGTACGGTACGCTGACGCTGGGCCGCCAGTACGATCCGAGCGTCGATATGTTTTCGCCAACGACGGCCAATGGCAACTGGACCGGCTATATCTTTGCGCACCCCTACGACAACGACAACACCGACTACTCGTTCCGCGCGAATAACGCCGTCAAATACGTTTCGCCGACTTACCACGGATTCAGCGCGGAAGCGATGTATGCGTTCAGCAATCAGGCGGGCGGATTCGCGGACAACCGCCTTTATGGATTCGCCGCGCAATACGTACACGGCGGATTGACGGTCGCGGCGTCGTATTTGAAGCTGAATCACCCCGGCACGACATCGGGCGCAGTGTCCGACGACAGCACCTTCAATGCGACGTCGCAACAGAATATCGGCGTGGGTGCGAATTATGCGTTTTCGAACTGGCTGCTCGGCATTGCGTATTCGCATGTCGATGTTTACGACCCGACCGCGAATGCCTATTTCACATCCGATGGCGGCGCGACGCAGCCCACAGGCGGAACCTGGCACGCGTGGAAATTCGACAACGTCGAAGTCAACGCGCTCTATCACTTCACGCATGCGCTGTATCTCGGCGGCGCGTACACCTACACCCAGGCGAATCTCACTTCGAGCGTCGGCAGCTTCCGCCCGAAATGGCATCAGCTGAGTCTCAAGCTCAATTACGACCTCTCGCCGCGCACGTCAATTTATCTCGAAGGCGCGTGGCAACATGCCGTCAGCGCGCATACCGGCACTCAATTCGACTACGCAAACATTCCGGGTTCGGCCGATATTTCGTCTGGAGAAAACCAGATGCTTTATCGCATTGCACTCATTCACGGCTTCTGATCGTCTGACCTCATGCCCATGCGATGCGTTGTCCGGTTGCGGTATTGGGCCGCACAACGCGCGCTAATACGTTTTAGCCTGTATTTAAAGGGTATTCTCCATTTGCCTGACAACTGCAAAAAATACACCCATAGCGGATAGCCCAGGGTTAATACCTAATTCCGTATTGCACAAAATTGTTAAATTTGTGGCTTAGAATCAAGTCTCTAAATGGCGCCGCGAAGCTTGCAGGCAGCTGAAATGAGAGATCGAACGCTACGTTCCGGGCCGATTTTCGATGCGCCATTTAGTCAATCTATTTAGCATTTCTAATCATGGAGCATCGTCGATGACTGTTTCCGCACCCGAGCATCTTCGCGCCAATTACGAATCTGGCGTCGCGACCTGGTTTGCTCTGATCACGCCCGCATGGCAAGGCGCGGAAGCGGTGGTCGCGCTCAACATGCAGGCAGCGCGCGCGGCGCTCAACGAGAACGAAGCCGCATTCAAGGGCGCACTGCAGACCGGCAGCCCGGTGGAGTTCTTCACGCAGCAGGTGAATGCATCGCAGCAACTCGCTGCGAAAAGCCTCTCGTATAGCCGCCATCTGTTTGACATCGCCACGAAGACGCAAGCCGCATGGACCGACGCCGCGCAGGCGCAGGCCACGCAGCAGGAGCGCAATCTGAAGGCGTTCACCGACCAGTTTTCGCAACACGCACCCGCGGGTTCGGAAGCTTTTATCGCGGCAATGCGTTCCACCTTTTCCGCATTCGGCAATGCCGCTGAAAGCATTCGCGGCATGACCCGTCAGGCCGTCGAAGCGACGCAAAGTCAATTCGACACGGCCAGCGCAGCGGCCACCGCCACCGTCGCTGCAAAACAATAATTCTTCGCTTTACATGACGTGGAAAGACGACGCGCACGATGTTGTGTGCGCATCGTCTTTCCCGGTTTCACCGATTCGTCATTCACGTGTGATAAGACCTCAATTCGCCGCGGCGATCGCATCTTCGCATGCGTGACGGATCGTTTTAATCAGCGTGAATATGCATCGCGGATTTCGTGAGTACTTCTAACGCAGGAATGGAAAATGACTGAGATTGTGATCGTTTCGGCCGCACGCACCGCGGTAGGCAAGTTCGGTGGCTCGCTCGCGAAGGTGGCCGCGCCGGATCTGGGCGCCATCGTCATCAAGGCGGCGCTGGAGCGTGTGGGACTGAAGCCCGAGCAGGTCAGCGACGTGATCCTGGGTCAGGTGCTGACGGCCGGTTCGGGCCAGAATGTGGCGCGTCAGGCTTCGATCAAGGCGGGTCTTCCGGCGGCGGTGCCGGCGATGACGATCAACAAGGTCTGCGGTTCGGGCCTGAAAGCGGTGATGCTGGCTGCGAACGCGATCATCGCAGGCGACGCCGAGATCGTCGTGGCGGGCGGTCAGGAAAACATGAGCGCGGCGCCGCATGTGCTGCCGGGCTCGCGCGACGGCTTCCGCATGGGCGATGCGAAGCTCATCGACAGCATGATCGTCGACGGTCTGTGGGACGTGTACAACCAGTACCACATGGGCGTCACGGCGGAGAACGTCGCAAAGGAATATGGCATTACGCGCGAAGAGCAGGACGCGTTCGCTGCGGCTTCGCAGAACAAGGCGGAGGCCGCGCAGAAAGCCGGTCGTTTCGACGACGAAATCGTGCCGGTCGAAATTCCGCAGCGCAAGGGCGATCCGCTCGTCTTCAAGACCGACGAATTCGTGCGTCACGGCGTGACGGCGGAATCGCTCGCGGGCCTGAAGCCGGCGTTCTCGAAGGAAGGCACGGTGACGGCGGCGAATGCGTCGGGCATCAACGACGGCGCGGCGGCGGTGGTCGTGATGTCGGCGAAGAAGGCCGAAGAACTCGGTTTGAAGCCGCTCGCGCGCATCAAGGCGTACGCGAGCGCGGGCGTCGATCCGAAGGTGATGGGCATCGGTCCGGTGCCGGCGTCGAAGCGCTGCCTGGAACGCGCGGGCTGGTCGGCGAGCGATCTCGATCTCATGGAGATCAACGAGGCGTTCGCGGCGCAGGCGCTCGCGGTGAACAAGCAGATGGGCTGGGACACGTCGAAGATCAACGTGAACGGCGGGGCGATTGCGATCGGCCATCCGATCGGCGCATCGGGTTGCCGGATTCTGGTGACGCTGCTGCACGAAATGCAGCGCCGCGACGCCAAGCGCGGTCTGGCGTCGCTGTGCATCGGCGGCGGCATGGGCGTGGCGCTCGCAATCGAGCGCGGCTGATCCTCCTTTAAGGTTGATGGGGTCCGCACGGCGCCGGCGTGCCGGCGGCCCCAATAAAGTGTTCGCGCAATATCAGACGTTAGTAAAACCCGCGCGCGCTTGCTTGCAGCGTCCCCACACACACGACGCTTGCCGGGCAACGAACAACGTGACGGACCCTCGAGTGGTGTCACGCCATTATTTGATGTATGACTCTCGCGGATATACAGGATGACTAATCGTATTGCATTGGTAACGGGCGGAATGGGCGGTCTTGGCGAGGCGATCAGCGTGCGCCTGCACGACGCGGGCTACAAGGTCGTTGTGACGCATTCACCCGATAACGCCGGAGCGAAGGACTGGCTGTCGCGCATGGAATCGGCGGGCCGCGGATTTCATGCGTATGCGATGGACGTGGCGGATTACGACTCGTGCCAGCGCGGCGCCAACAAGATTCAGAGCGAAATCGGTCCGATCGATATTCTGGTGAACAACGCCGGCATCACGCGCGACATGACGTTCCGCAAGCTCGACAAGGTGAACTGGGACGCGGTGCTGCGCACGAATCTCGACTCGATCTTCAATATCTCGAAGCCTTTGTGCGACGGCATGGTGGAGCGCGCGTGGGGGCGCATCATCAATATTTCGTCGGTGAACGGCTCGAAGGGTTCGGTAGGGCAGACCAATTACGCGGCGGCGAAAGCCGGTATGCACGGTTTCACCAAATCGCTCGCGCTGGAAGTGGCGCGCAAGGGCGTGACGGTGAATACGATTTCGCCGGGTTATCTCGCGACGAAAATGGTCACCGCGATTCCGCAGGACATTCTCGATTCGAAGATCCTGCCGCAAATTCCGATGGGCCGACTCGGCAATCCGGACGAAGTGGCGGCGCTCGTGCTGTTCCTGTGTTCGGACGACGCAGGTTTCGTGACCGGCGCGAATATTCCGATCAACGGCGGCCAGCACATGCAGTAATGCAGTGATGCAGTATTGACGTGAAGACAACGCGCGCCTTGTTGCGCGCGTTGTCCATTGCGCCATTATTTCGGCAACAGGCTCTTGCGGCTGCGATTACGCGGCTTGGGCTCGACGCCCACGCGCGGATCGCGCGCGAGCACGAGGGCCGTCAATTCTTCCACGACTGTTTCGAAGGCCGGGTCGGCCTGCGAGATATACAGCCATTTTCCGAGCACGGGATGTGGACGCAGCGCCGGAATCGCGTCGATCAGCGCGGCGTGACGGTCTTTCGACGTGCACACGAGCATGCCGCTCCAGGGCTCGCCGCGATCGGCGGCAATCAGACAGAGCAGGCCGTCGATATAGGCGGCGTCGCAGCCGAACATCAGCTTGCGGACGTAGTTTGGCTCGCGCTCGAAGGCGTCGAAAATCCAGACGAGCGAATTGCGGATGGAAGACGGCATGGCGTTCGGTTCCTCGACGGTCCCGCCACGCGCGGGACCTCGCGAAACATCATACGTGATCGCGTCGCTCAGGCCGTCTTGCGGTCGAGCGAGAACGACACCATCAGCACGGCGATGCCGAGCGCCGCGAGAATCGCGCCCACCCAGCCCGTCGCGATCCAGCCGAAACCCATCGCGATCACGATGCCGCCGAGCCACGCGCCGAGCGCATTGGCGATATTGAACGCGCTGTGATTGAGCGCGGCGGCGAGCGATTGCGCGTCGCCGGCCACGTCCATCAGGCGCGACTGGAACGCCGGCGTGCAGGCCGAACCGAAGCCCACGCAGAACAGGATCGGCAGCATCGCCCAGAGGTGCGGCGCGGCGACCACGAACACGAGCAGGATGACCGCCGTGAACGCGTACATGCCGAACATGGTGCGCTTGAGCCAGCGGTCGGCGAGCCAGCCGCAGGCCATATTGCCGAGAATCATGCCGACGCCGATCAGCGCGAGCGCCCACGGCACGTGATAGCTGGCGACGTGCGTGACTTCGGTGAGCGTGGACGCCACGTAGCTATAAACCGAGAAAATGCCGCCGAATCCGACCGCCGAGGCGAGCAGCGTGAGCAGCACTTGCGGACGGCCGAGCGCGCCGAGTTCGGTCAGCGGGCTCGCTTTGTTCGACATCGGCAATGTCGGCACCGACCACGCGATCATGCCCGCCGTGACGAGCGCGATGATCGCCACCGCCGCGAAACACGCCTGCCAGCCGAGCCCTTGACCGAGCCAGGTGGCGACCGGCACGCCGATCACATTCGCGACGCTCAGGCCCAGCATGACCTTGCCGATGGCCGCGCCGCGTTTGTGCGGCGGCACGAGCGCGGCGGCGGCGAGCGCGGCCAGGCCGAAATACGCGCCGTGCGGCAGACCGGCAATAAAGCGGCTTACGAGCACAAGCGAATAGCTGTGGAAAATCGCGCTCGCGCCATTGCCGATCGCGTAAAGCAGCATCAGCAGAATCAGCAGTGCGCGGCGCGGCATTCTCGCGAGCAATACGGTGATCAACGGCGCGCCAACGACGACGCCCGCCGCATACGCGCTGATCATATGGCCCGCTTGCGGAATCGATACGTGCAGATCGCCGGCCATTTCGGGCAGGATGCCCATCGCGGCGAATTCGGCGGTGCCGATGGCGAATCCGCCGAGGGCAAGCGACAGTTCGGCGATGCCGAGTCCGTGCGGCGGCTCGATGGGCGCCACAACGCGCTCGACGTGTTCTTCCCGAACAGGGGTTTCTGCAGAGGCACTCATGATTTTTTCTAAAGACTTATTGCGTACTCGATGGGCGATTCGCCCATTTGGCGTGGTGGAAAGCGGGTTGACGGATGCAGCAGGTTAAATGAACAAAATAAATGCACAAATTAAGTGCAAAAACGGAGGCAAAAAAGTAGTGCGAGGCGAATGCGCAGACGAAAGCCGTGGATGCCGCTAACGGGCATTGGGGAATGGGCAGTTCGGTTGGCGTTCGGCTGGCTTGGGCTCGGCCGCGGTTTTGTCCGGCTCTTTGCCCGGCATTTCGTCATTTGTCAGGCAAGACCGGTTCGCAGCGTATCACCTGTTGCGCGATCGCGCATGACAACACCGCGTCAGTGCGCCATCGGATGCACGGCGAGCGAATGGTCGAAATACGCGCGCGTCGCTCGGCATGCGGAATTCCGGCGTTTCGAGCGCCGCTTTTTTCGCCACCGTTATGCAACAGAATTTATTGCGCGCGCGTTTAGCCGTCCGTGAAGACGTCGGGAAGGTCTTCGAGCGCCGCCGATCCGACAGGGCGCAACACGAGTTCATAGCCGAGCGCATTCGCCATTCGGCAAAACTCTTTTACGCCGACACTGCCCGAGCATTCCGCATTGGTGATCGTGCGGCGCGCGACGCGGGCGTGATCGGCGAGTGTCTGTTGCGTGAGCTTGCGCTCGCGCCGGGCGTCGCGCAGGCTGCTGCCGAGACGTTCGGCGTCGGTATTCGATTCGTTGGGGACATTTTTGCGCATGATTGTGCGCATGTTAGACCACTTCGATCTCGATTGCGCAAAATTGTGCGCATGACAATGAGTGCCTCGGCGGCTGAGTGGGGCGGGTGGGAGCAGATCTTGTGCCTCGAGCGATTCCTGGTCCACTTTCATGAGGCGCTGTTGAGAGCAAACACGAGCGCAAAAGCGCCCTTCAATGAGAGCCGCTTATCGCGAGCAATGACGATTTAGACTTCTCGATGGACGCTATCGATCGCTTCAATTCGCCACGTCATTGGCTCACGGATCGAATCGCTACGTCTCGCATTTGGCTCGCGTTTGCCTCGCGTTTGTCTCGTGTTTGTCTCGCGCAGCATCATCGTTCTTAAAAGAAAAACACCAACGCGGACGTGCGCGATAGCGATAGCCGAAATCACGATGCCGGTCTTGCATAAAAAATGCGGTAAAGACAGCACAGCGCTTTTTTTCACAGCGATAGAAGCCTGCGCTAGCGCATGCACAAGCGCCTTATGTTTCAATTTTTGAAATTGCGGACCGTGCACGTCGAGCGCACGACATGGCATGCGAAGAGAAAAATGACCGGGTATTTCGTTCGCTGTTAGCTTGCGGTGAAAGCGTTCGAAAGATTTTCGTGGCGAAAAAGTCAAATTCAGCCCGTCTATTGATCGAATACGGACACGCAATTTGCAAGTGTTGCCGCTTTGCCTTCATAATCTGTTTGGCGCAATGATATCGCCACAATGTCTCCGGCCAAACTTCGAGATGCCAAAGAAGTCTTTTTCAGGCAGAGCCGCGAGACGCATTCCTGACAGGGAGGGAAGAATGGTTACGCTCGACTCGATCAACTCGAAAATTGCAAAACTCCAGAAGCAGGCGTCCGCCATTGCGGAAAAGCAGACGTCGGTCGGCCTCGCGAAAATTCGCGATCTGATGCACAAGCATGGCTTGAGCCTCGTCGATATCGAAAGCTTTGTCGGGAAACGGCGCGGTCGCAAACCGGGCGTGAAGGCCGCGAACGGCGTCGTTAAAACCCGGCGTGCAAGCGCGCCGGTCGCGCCGAAATACGCCGACCCGAAAACGGGCGCAACGTGGACCGGTCGTGGCCGTGCACCGGCCTGGATTCGTGACGTGAAAGACCGCTCGAAATTCCTGATCGCCGGCGCGGTGGAAAGCAAGGCAGCCGCTGCAAAGAAAGCACCGGCAAAACGCGCGGCTGCGAAAAAGCCGGTCGCTACGAAAAAGGCCGCTGGCCGTCGCGCTGCAGCTCCGGCTGGCGCCACGCGCGCTCGCAAGACTGTCGCTGCGAAAAAGCGCGGTGCGCCGCGCAAGACGGCTGCAAAGCCGGCAACGACTGCTGCAGCACCGGCAGCGGCTGCGGAATAAAACCGCATAGCAGTTGAATAACCGTGGCTGGCGGAGCGCTGCTCCGCCTTTTCGATGGCGCAAGGCTGGCCGCGGTTGTTAATTGCTCCACCACTTCATTGTTTCAATCTCTCTCGCTTCATTGCCTTCGACCGCTCACTTCAACATCGAGTCGGTTTATCTTCCGCTTATCCAGTCTGAAATCGCGCGTAGCATTCTGCTGCACTGCGCCAATCCACTCGACTTCCTCCCATTTGCAGTTAGCCTCGAATCGCGCGGGCAGGAAATTCACGCGTCGAAAGTTTGGCGATCTGAAAAGCCGAGCTCTCACTTAGCCTCGTTTTAATCCGCTTGCTTTCGTACGAACGCGCTTTTGCATCATTAGCCGACTAGTAATCGCACGCATTTAATCAGGGTTCCGAATGATTGACGTGCCTTCGATAGCAATGCATTCGCTTTCATACACCTGTCGTTTCGCAGACTGATAGACGCTCGCCGCGCTGACCCGATCGTTTTCCCCTACGCTTTCGCCAGGCGATCTCCACCCAGCCGCACGGACGTCCGCGCGCCCTTCGAGCGAATTCCGCGGGTTTTCCCTATTTCACGGCCGTCGCACCGAGCCCGATTGCGAAGTCTTGCAATCCCCATCTGTTTCGTTTATCGAACCGTTCGCGCGTCACCGCGTTCGCGCACCGTGCGGTGATCTGCCGCAAGCCGCGCGAGGCCTTATGCGGCTTGGCTTTCAGGCTTGCAAGCCTGCGTCGAAAAGTGCCACGCCACTCCTTGCATTCCACGTTCGGCCGCTTGACTTGTGGTTAACCCGTAGTAGCCTCGGATCGGCGGTCTCCTTATTGTCAGCGCCAATCGACCGGAAAATCCGGCGAGCGCGGCTAGACAAGATGAATTCGCGGTGCGCGTTGCACGAATGTGCGGGCAGCACCGCCATGACAGAGGAGACGAGGCAATGGCGGGGAGCAGGGTTATCGACATCAAGGCCTTCATCGACGAGCAGAAGATTACGGCGTACCAGTGGTTGCTGGTCGCACTGTGTTTTCTCGTCGTGACGGCGGACGGTATGGACGTGGCGATCATGGGTTTCGTCGCGCCGCCGATTCTTCACGAATGGGCGATTTCCCGCCCCGCGTTTGGCCTCGTCATGAGCGCGGCGCCGCTCGGTCTCGTGATTGGCGCACTGGTCGCGGGTCCGTCGTCGGATCGCTTCGGGCGCAAGGTGGTGTTGCTGTCGTCGATTTTCGTCTTCGGGATCTTCACGATCGCGACGGCGTTCACGAGCACGCCGACTGAAATGGCCGTGCTGCGTCTGCTGACCGGTATCGGCCTCGGCGCGGCGATGCCGAACACGACGACGCTGCTGTCGGAGTACGCGCCGCAACGCAAGCGCGCGCTGATGATCACCATCATGTTCACGGGCTTCAATCTGGGCTCGGCGCTGATTGGATTCGTCGCGGGCTGGCTGATTCCGACGCACGGCTGGCGTGCGGTGCTGATCGTCGGCGGCGCGCTGCCGCTGGTGATGATTCCGCTGCATCTGTGGCTGCTGCCGGAATCGGCGCGTCTGCTGGCGGTGCGTGGTGCAGCCTCGGCGCGGATCGCGCAGATCCTGAACCGCGTCTGCGAAGGCCGCTTCACGGGTGAAGAGCGCTTCATCTCGAACGAGCCGCCGGTGCCGTCGCGCAAGCCCATCGGCATCCTGTTCTCGCAGGGCTATGGCGCGATGACGCTGCTGCTGTGGGTGACGTATTTCATGGGCCTGCTGGTGATTTATCTGCTGACGGGCTGGCTGCCGACGCTGATCAAGGACGCAGGTCTCTCGGTGACGGTCGCGGCCAACGTGACGGCGATGTTCCAGATCGGCGGCACGAT
This sequence comes from Paraburkholderia sp. Ac-20347, assembly GCF_017104805.1. Lineage (NCBI taxonomy): Bacteria > Pseudomonadati > Pseudomonadota > Betaproteobacteria > Burkholderiales > Burkholderiaceae > Paraburkholderia > Paraburkholderia sp. Ac-20347. The sequence goes on from NZ_JAAGPN010000052.1 coordinate 18,758, forward strand.
CGGTGCGGTGATCGTCGGCTGGCTGATGGACAAGACGCGCCCCGCGCCGGTGATCAGCGCGGCTTATGTGGGCGGCGGGCTGTGCGTGCTGGCGGTGGCGTCGGTGGGCGCGCTGTCGTCGAGCCTGACGATGCTGGTGTTTGCTGCGGGCTTCTGCATGAGCGGCGCGCAGACGGGGTTGAATGCTTTTGCGCCGGGCCGTTATCCGACCCAGGCGCGCGCCACGGGCGTGAGCTGGATGCTGGGCATGGGCCGTTTCGGCAGCATTTTCGGCTCGGCGATCGGCGGTGCGCTGCTCGGTCTCGGCTGGGGTTTCGAGTCGATTCTCGCGACGCTGGCGGTGCCGGCGGTGCTCGCAGCCATCGCGATCCTGTTCGCGCAGCGTACGAGCGTGGCGGCGGCGAACGCGACGGTGGGCGCCTCGCATTGAACCGTTTCAAGAATTTTTCATGTAGTACGGAATACTGATGATCATTGACATCCACGGTCACTACACGACCGCTCCCAAGGCGCTGGAAACGTGGCGCAACCGCCAGATCGCGGGCATCAACAGCCCGTCGGAGATGCCGTCCGTCTCCGAGCTGAAGATCAGCGACGACGAGCTGCGCGAGTCGATCGAGCAGAACCAGCTGCGCCTGATGCGCGAGCGCGGCCTCGATCTCACGGTGTTCAGCCCGCGCGCCAGCTTCATGGCGCACCACATCGGCGATTACGAAGTGTCCGCCACGTGGGCCGCGATCTGCAACGAGCTGTGCTACCGCGTGAGCCAGCTGTTTCCGGAGCATTTCATTCCGGCGGCGATGCTGCCGCAAAGCCCCGGCGTGGATGTCGCCACCTGTATTCCCGAACTCGTGAAGTGCGTGGAGCAGTACGGCAATGTCGCGATCAATCTGAATCCGGATCCCTCGGGCGGCCACTGGACGAGCCCGCCGCTCTCCGACCGCTCGTGGTATCCGATCTACGAAAAGATGGTCGAGTACGACATTCCGGCGATGGTGCACGTGAGCACGAGCTGCAACGCGTGCTTCCACACCACCGGCGCGCATTATCTGAACGCGGATACGACGGCGTTCATGCAATGCCTCACGTCGGATCTGTTCCGCGATTTCCCCACGCTGAAATTCGTGATTCCGCACGGCGGCGGCGCGGTGCCGTATCACTGGGGCCGTTTCCGCGGCCTCGCGCAGGAAATGAAAAAGCCGCTGCTCGAAGAGCATCTGCTGAAGAACATTTTCTTCGACACCTGCGTGTATCACCAGCCGGGTATCGACCTGCTGACGAAGGTGATTCCGGTCGACAACATTCTGTTCGCGAGCGAAATGATCGGCGCGGTGCGCGGCATCGATCCGCAAACGGGCCATTATTTCGACGATACGAAGCGCTACGTGGAAGCCGCGGACATGAACCCGGACCAGCGCTACAAGATTTACGAAGGCAATGCGCGTCGCGTGTATTCGCGCCTCGACGCCACGCTCAAGGCACAAGGACGTTGAACATGACTGAACTCGGAGTGGTGTATCGCAACATCGCCCGCGCGGAACGCCGCGCGGCGGACGAACTCGGCGCGCTCGGCAGCGCGACCGTGCACGAAGCCATGGGCCGCGTCGGCCTGATGAAGCCGTATATGCGGCCGATCTACGCGGGCGCGCCGGTGAGCGGCACGGCCGTGACGGTGCTGCTGCATCCCGGCGACAACTGGATGATGCACGTGGCCGCCGAGCAGATTCAGCCCGGCGACATCGTGGTCGCGGCCATCACGGCCGAATGCACCGACGGTTATTTCGGCGACCTGCTGGCGACCAGCTTCAAGGCGCGCGGCGCGCGTGCGCTGATCATCGACGGCGGCGTGCGCGACGTGAGCGTGCTGCAGGAAATGGGCTTCCCGGTGTGGAGCAAGGCGATTTCGGCGAAGGGCTGCATCAAGGCGACGCTCGGCTCGGTCAACATTCCCGTGGTGTGCGCGGGCGCGCTCGTGAATCCGGGCGACGTGATCGTGGCCGATAACGACGGCGTGGTCGTGGTGCCGTCGGCGAAGGCCGTCGAGACGCTCGATAAAGCCATTGCACGCGAATCGTTCGAAGGCGAAAAACGCGCGAAGCTCGCTTCGGGCGTGCTCGGCCTCGACATGTACAAGATGCGCGAGCCGCTCGAAAAGCTCGGGCTGCGCTATATCGACTGAGTTGTTTTCGCTGGGTTGTCGGCGTTGTCGCAATTGTCGTAGCGCTTCGGCGCATGCAGGCAGGTGAGGCACGGCATCAGGCAGGTGGAAGGAGACAGAGCATGTTCAAGTGGTACACCGAGTTGACGAAGCCGGAGAAGCGCACCTACTGGGCGTGCTTCAGCGGCTGGGGACTCGATGCGATGGATACGCAGATGTATGCCCTCGCGATTCCCACGCTGATCGCCCTTTGGGGCATGACGCGCGGCCAGGCCGGCATTCTGGGCACGACGGTGCTCATCATGGCGTCGCTGGGCGGCTGGATCGCGGGTATTCTCGCCGACCGCTACGGACGCGTGCGCATCCTGCAGATCACCATTCTGTGGTTCTCGGCGTTCACGCTGCTCTCCGCGTTCACCGACTCGTTCTGGCAACTGATGATCACGCGCGGGCTGCAAGGTCTCGGCTTCGGCGGCGAATGGGCCGTGGGCGCGGTGCTCATCAGCGAAACGATCCGTCCGCAAGTGCGCGGCCGCGCGGTTGGCTCGCTTCAGGCGGGCTGGGCCGTGGGCTACGGCGTGGCCGTGCTGCTCTCCACGTTGCTGTTCAACACGCTCGAACCGGCGCTTGCGTGGCGTGTGATGTTCGCCATCGGCCTGCTGCCGACGCTGCTCGTGCTGTGGATTCGCCGACACATCAAGGAAGCGCCGGTGTTCGCGCAGATCCAGCGCGAGCACGCCGAGGACCGCCCGAGCATCTGGGAAGTGTTCGCCGCGCCTACGCGCATGACCACGTGCAAGGCGATCCTGCTGACGTTCGGCATCTACGGCGGCAACTATGTGATGATCACGTGGCTGCCGGCGTACCTGAAACTCGCGCTGCATCTGTCGATCACGAACGTGGGCGGCTATCTCGCGATCAACATTCTCGGTTCGTTCGCGGGCGCGTTCCTGAACGGCTGGATGGCGGATCGATTTGGCCGCCGTTATACGTTCATCGTGATCGCGTGCCTGCAGGCGATTGCCGTGGCCACGTACACGCTCGTGCACATCACGCTGCCGGTCACGCTGGTGCTCGGCTTCGTGCTGGGCACGCTGCAGTCGGGCACGGCGGCGGGCACCGGCGCGTATATCGCCGAACTGTTCCCGACGCGCATCCGCGCCTCGGCGCAAGGGCTGTGCGGCAACGCGGGCCGCGCGATCGGCGCGATCATGCCGACGATGGTCGGGGTGCTGAGCGCGAAACTCGAACTCGGCGCGGCAATGGGCATCTGCGCGTGCGTTTCGTATCTGCTCGTGGTGACGGCGGCGCTGATGCTGCCCGAAACGCGCGGCCGCGATCTCTCGCAAGTCGCAACGGACGACGACGCGGAGCCCGCGCAAGACGCGCACGCCGCCGACGCACGCCTGCAACGCGTGAGCGTCACCGAGGACGCAGGCGGCGCGCGCCGCCCGTAAAACCGGACGTATTGCAGCAACGGCGCCGCGTGGAGGCTCACGCGGCGCCGTTGTCATTTCTGCCCGCCGAGATCGCGCTCGCGAAGGTATTGCGCCCCGTTCGACGCGCGTGAAATCGCGCCATCGCCGCCCTCGCGGATCGTTCCCGCTAGAATTGGCAGCGTGGACGCCGCCTGCAGGCGCGCGTCCGCGACTCCCTGCCATTCTCCGATTCGATCCACGCGTGACCACCGCCACCCTCGAACAACTGCGCGCCGGCCGGCTTGCCGGCGCACGACAGCTCAAGCTCGCTTGCGGGTTGACCGAATTCCCGCGCGAGATTTTCGATCTCGCCGACACGCTGGAAGTGCTCGACCTCTCGGGCAACGCGCTGACGTCGCTGCCCGACGACCTGCCGAAGCTGCGCCATCTGCGCATTCTGTTCGCGTCGAATAATCCGTTCACCGAGCTGCCGCCGATGCTCGGCGATTGCGCGTCGCTGAGCATGGTCGGCTTCAAGGCGAACCGCATTCGCCACGTTGCGGCGAGCGCGCTGCCGCCGTCGTTGCGCTGGCTGATCCTCACCGACAACGACATCGATGCATTGCCGCCGGAAATCGGCGAACGTCCGCAATTGCAGAAGCTGATGCTGGCGGGCAACCGGCTGCGGACGCTGCCGGAGACGATGGCGGGCTGCGAGCGGCTCGAACTGCTGCGGGTGTCGGCGAACCGGCTCGATGCGTTGCCGGACTGGCTGTTGCGTCTGCCGCGGCTCGCGTGGCTCGCTTATGCGGGCAATCCGCTGAATGCGATGCGCGAACAGGCGGCGCTCGCGGATGCTTCGGTGCCCGATATCGACTGGCATACGCTCGCGCTTGGGCAAACGCTGGGCGAGGGCGCGTCGGGCGTGACGCATCGCGCGACGCGTCTGTTGAAGGACGGGCATCCGGCCGAGGCCGTCGCCGTGAAGCTGTTCAAGGGCGCGGTGACGAGCGACGGATTGCCGGAGCTGGAAATGGCGGCGTGTTTGCAGGCGGGTCGGCATCCGAATCTGATTCCGGTGCTGGGCAAGGCCACGGGACATCCGCTCGGCGAGCATGGACTCGTGATGGCGTTGATCGATCCGGCGTTCGGCAATCTCGCGGGGCCGCCCAGTCTCGAGTCGTGTACGCGCGATGTGTACGCCGCCGATGCGCTGTTCGACCGGACCGTGGCGCTGCGGATCGCGCGTGGGATGGCGTCGGCGGCGCGGCATCTGCATCGGCGCGGGATCATGCACGGCGATCTGTATGCGCACAATATTCTGCATGACGGCGCGGGGCACGCGTTGCTCGGGGATTTTGGCGCGGCGTCGTTGTTCGATACGCGTGATGAGATGCTAGCGAAGGCGCTCGAGCGGATCGAGGTGCGGGCGTTCGGGTGCTTGCTGGAGGAATTGGCGTTGCGCCTCGCGGGGGAGGCTGGCGCGCTGGCGGCGCAGTTTCAGGCGCTGGTTAAGGCGTGTTTTGCCGTGCGCGTCGAGGAACGGCCTTCGTTCGATGAGGTGGTGGCGCGACTGGATGCGATGGCGGGGTAATGTCGGCGACGGCACGTTGGATCGACCAGGTGTGCGGCGCTTGAGGGTTTGCGCGCCCGCTCTGGCCGGGGCGTAGCGTTGTGTACGCTTCTCTGCGAGCGCCTGCGACCTCTGCTAACCTTGGGGACGACCGGCGGCATGTCGCGAACTGCCTGCCGGGCCGTGAACATGACATTGTCATATCCAAGGGGGAATTATTTATGTATCGCAAAGCTGTTGCGAGTGCACTCGTTTTTTCGATGCTCGGTGTGTCCGCCGCTGCGTACGCTCAACCGCATCAGGATGGTGGTCCTGGCGGTCCCGGTGGTCAGGGCGGTCCGGGCGCGAGCCACGGCGCGCCGCATGGAGCGCCGCATGGCGCACCTCACGGCAACCAGGGACACGGAGCGCCGATGCACGACGCGTCGATTTCGCGTCCGGGCGGTCCGGTGCCGCATAACGACTGGCACAAGGGCGACCGCATTCCCTCGGAATACCGCGATCGCAATTACGTCGTCGACGACTGGCGCGGTCACGGCCTCTCCGCGCCGCCGCGCGGTTATCACTGGGTCGGCGTGAATGGCGACTATGTGCTCGCCGCCGTGGCGACCGGCGTGATCGCGAGCGTGCTGGCTTCGCCGCGCTAATGTATCGATGAGCGCGCTGCGTGAGTGCAGCGCGCGGTAGGGCGATTGAACCGTCGTCCGATCCGACGAGATTCCTGTGTCTGAACCAGCGGTGTGAAGCCTCAGGCGGACCTTGAGAATGCCCGGCCTTCGCTGCGCGTTGCGCATTCGCCGGGTGCAGGTCTATTGGACTTTCGCGTCTTCGCGTTTTGCTTCCGCCATCGCCTCCGGTTCCAGTTCTTCTGCGGATCGATTGAGGTGGACGAACACACCCCAGGCCGCAAGAAGCAAGGCAGTGGAAGCGATCAGCGCTGCCGCAAACCAGAGCTGCGACGGGTCCTGATGTAGTGCCTTGAACGTCGCCACGAGTCCTTCGATGGCAAGCGCGACGACGACAACTACAAGAAACCGGGACATGAAACGTCGTACCCGAGTCGGTCCGCTAACGTCCGCCTCGCGGATGACTTCCTCTTCCACGATCGTCTCGGCAATCTGGATTGCCACAACGGCTCCGGCCAGCAGTCCCAGCGCTTCAATGATGGATAGCGCACTTGCCTGGTCCCACTGATGACTGAACGCTGTCCATCCGGTGTGTGCGGCAATCGCAATCAACATCAGTGCCGCGCACGTGAAGAGAACCGCCATTAGCCCGTGGATCAGCGTGAAAAAGCGCCAAAGAGACTTCATTTGCGGCTCCCGATTGGTGGGGACAGGCGGTTGGTGGTTTCTTTAGCTGGTTCTTGCGAAGTGGTGGAGTAGTTTTCTTTGATGCTTGCTGGCAATCGTGGTCGGGAATGTCATCGGGTATGGTTGTATGTAGACACATACGTACCGGTTGCACTCCTTCGCTGCTGCACTATTCTGACTGTATTTATTGTGATTGCGATTTTTATGTTTGGTCTGGTGCTGGTTGGCGCGCAAGGTTGGAGCTATGCATGCATCGTGGGGGCGGGCGGCTGAGTACGACCCATAAGAGACAACGATCTTTCTACAAAGCGGCCATTAGACTCGGCGACGTTTGTGACTCAAAGCAGGAGCAGCAGCGCACCGAAGAAAAACAGCACACATCCTGTAGCAAACTGGGCTTGGAGAAAGCCGCGCCATCCTGGATAGCCATATGGCACCGGTTGGGAGTATCGGGTCGGGATAGGCAGGCGCAAAAGCCAAGTGCGCAAGGCGTGTGTGAGCGCGAGCACGCCCCCGGCCAAGATGAATAGCGAAAACGTCCGAGGCGAATCGAACGGAATCGGAATGTCAAATAGTTGCATCGCAATGGGCACAAGCGCGCCTAGTACCAAAAGTCCGCATAGCAAACGACAGAGTAGAGTGAGGCTCGTCTTGAACCAGATTGGGGCATTGCTCTTGCCTTGAGGTGGAGGCGTCCAGGTCATTATGTTTTGCGTATGGGGCCGAGCGTGGGGACAGGATTTGGCCGTGATTTGATTTAACCTCATCTCATGGTCCGTCGCCTGATTGTTTACGATTCCGTGATTCCCGTCGAGTGCTCAATTCTGGCCGACTGCTGACTTACACGTGGCGCGGGGGCGCGTGGCGCGCCGCGGCAACGGACACATCAATGCTTGGCCATGGGCAGCAAAAAAATGACCACTGCCACTATTTTGTCAGTGAGACGCATTGCTCCGCGAAAGTCTTTGCACGACTTCTCTGTTGTGCCGCTTTCCCGCACCAATACCGAGCTGCAGTTTTGTCTTTGGTCAAGCCTGACGTACCCAATGCGTAAGCCTCTCCAAGGCTCAGTTGTGCCATAGCGTCGCCCTGTTCGGCAGCCTTCCGCGTTTGTTCCACTTCTTTCCGATACCAGTACATAGCGCGCGCAGAATTCTGCTCCACACCAAGCCCAAACTGATAGTCAATGCCGAGTCGGCCTTCGGCAATCACATCCCCCATCTCGGCGCCTCTCCGATGCCACGCAGCCGCCTGTACCATATCTTTAGGAACGCCAAACAGACCTAATCTATATAATTCTCCAATTGATACCGCGCAGTGCCCGCTTCCGTGGTCAACAGCCTGTCTCATGAGAGTTAGCCCTCGCGTAACATCGTGGGGGGGCACGTCTCCAACCACGTATCCCAAGCCAATCGTACACTCGCCCTCCGCGAAACCTTGATCCGCAGCTCTCTGGTACCAGTACGTGGCGCGAATCCGGTCTTTGGGAGCGCCCCATCCGAAATCAAATAGTTCTCCCATACCCATTTCGGCTGCCGGGTTGCCTTGCTCCGCAAGCGGCCGCCAGATTGTTGCAGCCGTTGAATAGTCCGTTCGATCAAATGCCGCTCTCGCTTCCGCGAGTTTTCCTTCAGTCGTCGCATTAGAGCTTGGCCCTACGGCATTTGGAGAAGATTGAAGCGTTGGCGGCGAGGCTTGGCACGGCGTCAGCCATCCTATTGCGAAGAATACGGAAAAAGCGAACAATCCACGGCGCATCATGCGGGTCCCCTATCTCGTATAGGAATCGTGTTGGCAGATTGTTGACGAATTCAGCGGACATGTCGATTGTCCGCTCTTGGCCGACTACCGCCTCACCGGTTTCGCATATACCAAGTTAGCAGCAAAGTCGAGCAACGGGCCGGATGCATACGCAACCCACCACTCCCCCAGCCGCATAGCGCCCCCTCAAACACACTATCAAACCTCCACCGACCGCTCAATCCAGCGCTCGAACTCCTCATACATAGCAGATAACGATTCGTTGTTAGACGTAATCCTCTCACCCCCATGAACGATCGAAATCGTCGCATTCAGATCGTCCGGCTCCGCAGACGTCCCAGCTTGTTCACTCCGATCGAGTGCTTCCATAGCCAGCTTCCACACATCCCCGGACGAGCGATTGCATTCTGCCGCGAGATGCGACGGATTCAACGGCTCGCCCGTCATCGCGATCAACGTTTGATCAAGCGTCGCGCTATTTCCTGGCGACCAGCAATGTCTGGCGAGCAAACGACCGACCTGCGGATTGTCGACCATATATCCAAGCGTGCGCAGCAAGTACGCGCGGGTTTGGGCCGCAGCCATTTTCGCCAGCAGATAACCGTGATAGTAGACGGCGAGATCGTGATAGATCGGGTGAGGCGTTGCAAGCACGTAGCCGGTGTGTCCGGGAATTCCGAGAATGCGTTCCGTCACTGACCTGGCAAGATCGAGCACTGATTCAGCCGTGCGTTCGGTGTCGTCCATGTTGTAAAGAGCGCATTCGAAATACACGGGTATTAAATCGCGACGTTCGGTGTGCGCGAGCCAATCCTGACGAGTCTCCAGTCGTGCGCGGATCATCTCGTCGGGCATTGGAATTCCGGCAGCATTCTTTGCGTAGCGCTTCAACCAGCACGCATCGGTTGGAATAGCATCGAAAAATTTCGCCTGAGCCTCGAGTAGCGCCGGCGAACTTGGCGGAAATTCGTGGGAAAAGCAGGGGGAATTCCTTGTCACGTTCGCAAAATGCGCCGCGTGCCCGGCCTCGTGAAAAAGGACATTGAGCCCCTGCAGGCCTGCGCCCGTCTGTAAAGGCCGAGCCGTCGATGTAAAGCGAACATCGGCGGGAATTGGACCGAATGTATCGTCGTGATAAGCCGGTGTCGGTGCGATACAAAAGCCGGTTGGAAACTTGTCTTGCCGATCCAGCAAGTCGATTTCCAGACGAGCGCCACCATACGAAACTCCCATGCGCCGGAATGATTCAACCCAACGCTCCAGCGCTTTGCCGAATGGGAAATAGGCATCCTCTTGCCGTGTATTGTTGCCCGCAATTCTGTACGCTACATTTTGCGGCAGCAATGCACGATCGCCGTACTGCTGCAAGAGACGCATCAACGACTTTCGGTGTACGTCACGCGTACTCTGCTCGAATTGATCGAATACGGAAAACAACTGCTCGGGGCTCATGCCGCTGTTCGTCTTGAGCCGGTATTCGAAGAAATTGCGATATCCAAGTTCGCGTGCCAGCGCGTTGCGCTTCCCCACGATGCGGAGAAAACCGCTATCAACGACCCAACGCTCGAGTCCGTGGAGCGCGTTGTGCGAACTTTTTCGTGCGGGCTCGTCCGGGTTGTATGCAAGATTGCGCCTTAGCGCCGCTGCTGTTGCGTCCTCAAGTCGACCAGATGCACCGATGTGGGTCATCGTGTATGCCTGCCTTCTGGCGAAGAGTTCTGTGTCCAGGGCGGTTAGCTCAGACAGCATGCTCGTCGCGTGATCATTTCCAATCGCATTGGCTTCGAATACGTTGACCCATCCGCGCAAACCGCTGATGAGCGCATCGCGCTCCGGAGACGATTCCGTCGCAACAAGCCTCGAAAGATGCACTCGCGTTTCTGCCAAACGTGAAGCGTCGCCCGCATACAGTTTGCGACTCAGCGTCGCCGAGGCTAAGGCGTCATGGGCCGCGCTCTGGCCGGTATGGGTCAACCAGTAGAGCTCGCCTTCGGCTCGAAGAAGCTGCAGATAGTGTTGATTGAGTTCATCGAAGAAAGAGCGAGCGCGATCCATGACAGATGAAGTGGAGAATGTCGAGCGATGGCCGGCAGCCAGGCCGATTACGCTGAACTGATCGTAGCGTGACTTTCCTTCATTTGACTTGCAGTTGTTGTTGTGAGGCTAGAGGGAGTGCGCGGCCGCTATGCGCTGGTCACGTTCTGGGTGAACGCGCGCTATCGCGAGGCATTCGTCCTCCACCACTCACCGCACCGCTTGATCAGGTATGCGATAGATAACGGACAGATACTTGGGCGTCTCTTTGCGATCCGCGATCACCCCGCCGAGCGCTTCGGCGATGCGGCGGCTCGGATAATTTTGTTCCGCGACTGGGTACGTGAAGATCTTGATACCGAGTGCGTTGCCAGCCCATTTCGCCACTGCGCTCACCGCCTCGCGTCCGAAACCTCGCGCGTGAAGATCTTCACGAATCCAGATGCCCAATTCCGCGTCTGTTTGCCGAACATGATGAAGGCCCGTCAAGCCAACGAAACTGCCGCCGTCGCGTTGACGAATGGCGAATGTGAAATCCGTTCCTTCGGCGATAGTAGCAATCCAGGCCGGCCAGATCTGATCGAATACGGATCGGTCGGCGGGTGGCTCCCATGACATGAATCGCGTCAGTGCCGGCGTGATGCAGTCAAACGCGTCCTGAGCGTCGCTGGCGGCGAACGGTCGAATTGAAAGCCGAGGTGATTCGATATGGATATCGTCCGCGCGTAGCGTCATGCTTTTCCTCATGGTGTGCGGATATGCGTTGGATTGTCGGCTATCTAGGTATCGATGTCGATTGCGGCGCTCCCAGCCAGCCCCAACCCCACCCACCCCGCGATATATACTCCCCCAATCCCAAAATCCCGCACCACCCCCATGAGCCTTTCCGTCAAAAGCGTGCGTTACTTCATCGCGGTGGCGGAAGCCGAATCCGTGACGGGCGCCACGCAGACACTCAACATCTCGCAGTCGGTCATCACCGAAGCCATCAAAGGTCTCGAAAGCGAACTTGGCGCGCAGCTCTTTGTGCGTCACGCGCGCGGCATGGTGCTCACGCACGCGGGCCACCAGTTCCTGCGTCACGCGCATCAGATCCTCGCCGCCGTCCGCAACGCCCAGCAAGCGCTCTCCGCGCGCCCGGACACCAAGACCGGCCGCCTGAACGTCGGCGTCACGAGCCTGATGACGGGCTACTTTCTGCCGTATCTGCTGGACCACTACAAGCGCGTCTTTCCCAAAGTCGAAGTACAGGTCGTCGAAGATCAGCGCGATTACATCGAGCATCTGCTCGTCAACGGCGAGCTCGATGTCGCCGTGCTGATCGTTTCGAACGTGCAGAACAGTCAGGCCATCGAAACCGAATCGCTGATTAAAGCCGCGTGGCGTTTGTGGCTGCCCGCGAATCACGCGCTGCGCGGGCTCGGCAGCATCTCGCTTCAGGAGATCGCCAACGAAGGCATGATCATGCTGAAAGTGGACGAGCTGGAAGACAACACCACTGCGTTCTGGCGCGCGGCGGGGTTGCGGCCGAATACGGTGATGCGCACGGCGTCGGTGGAAGCGGTGCGGAGTCTGGTGGCCACCGGCGCAGGCCTGTCGATTCTTCCCGATGTGCTGTACCGCCCGTGGTCGCTCGATGGCGACCGGCTGGAGGTGCGCAAGATTCTCGGCGAGATGCCGACCGTCGATATCGGCATCGCCTGGCGGCGCAGCCTCACGCTGCCGGAGATGGTGCAGCACTTCCTCGTCGTGGCCCGCGAGTATTCGCGCACGCACAGCAAATCATCGATCTGAAATATCGATATCGTGCTCCGAGCGTTCGATTTAGCCAAAATTGACGCGATTTTTACGCACTCTCGTGCGGGTTTTTACGGAGTCCGTCCGCGACGGCGCCGCATCCGTAAAGGCCCGCCGGGCGGCGAATCCACGGCGCTGCGCCGGGTCTGAAAGCTCCGTGTCATACGGGCGAGCCTCGATTCCCAACCCGTTGCGCCGCCGCGTTCGAGCAGGTTTTCGTCGACTTTTACGGCGATAGCGTTCGGCATTCCCGATAGCTCGTATCTGGGTTTCGGCCTATCGGTCAAAAACGACCGCCTCCTAGAATAGCTCCGTCCATCATCGCATTGCCTCAAACCCTTTGCCCACGGGGCTTTCCGGTACGCCGCCCCGGGCCACAACCACGAGGAATCGGAGCATGTCGCACACCCCTTACATGGCTGCCGCCATTGCCCTTGCCGCGCTCGTCAACACGGGGCTCGCCAGCGCGGCCGGTCCGCTCACGCAGCTGGGCAAGCCGGAAGGCCAGGTCAACATCATCGCGTGGCCGGGTTACATCGAGCGCGGCGACACCGACAAGAAGTACGACTGGGTCACCGGTTTCGAGAAGGAGTCGGGCTGCAAGGTGAACGTGAAGACGGCGGCGACTTCCGACGAAATGGTCTCGCTGATGAACCAGGGCGGCTACGACCTCGTCACCGCGTCGGGCGATGCGAGCCTGCGGCTCGTCTACGGCAAGAAGGTGCAGCCGATCAACACGGCGCTGATTCCCGCCTGGAACACGATCGAGCCGCGGCTGCAGAACGCGCCGTGGTACACGGTCAACGGTGTGCATTACGGCGTGCCGTATCAGTGGGGCGCGAATTTCCTCGCGTACAACACGAAGATTTTCCCGAAGGCGCCCACGTCGTGGTCGGTCGTCTTCGAGCAGCAGACGCTGCCCGACGGCAAGAGCAACAAGGGCCGCGTGCAGGCCTATAACGGCGCGATCTATGTGGCCGACGCCGCTGTCTATCTGATGCACAAGAATCCCGCGCTCGGCATCAAGGACCCGTACGAGCTGAACGAAGCGCAATACGCCGAAGTGCTCAAGGTGCTGCGCGCGCAAAAGCCGCTGGTGCATCGCTACTGGCACGACGTCACGGTGCAGATGAACGACTTCAAGAATGAGGGCGTGGCCGTGTCGAGCGCGTGGGGTTATGCGGTGAACTCGCTGCAAGCCGAGAAATTCCCGATCGCCGCGACGATCCCGCAAGAAGGCGCGACGGGCTGGGCCGACACGACGATGATGCACGCGGACGCGCCGCATCCGGTCTGCGCCTACAAGTGGATGAACTGGTCGCTGAACCGCAAATTGCAGGCCGATCTGGCCGAATGGTTCGGTTCGAATCCGGTGATTCAGGGCGGTTGTCAGCAGGCGGCGGTGGGCGGCTCGAACTTCTGCGCGGCAAACGGCTATGACCGCTTCGATCAGATTCACTTCTGGAAGACGCCGGTCGCCAATTGCGGTTCGCAGGGCAAGTGCGTGCCGTACAGCCGCTGGACCCAGGATTTCATCTCGATCATGGGTGGTCGATAGAGCCACGGGCGCGTCTTCAGTCGCGCCCGCATCGCTCCGCATCACGGCATCGCAAGCAGAAGAATGCAGCCGCAACCGGCAGGAAACATCATGAATAGCGCAGTCGAATTCTCCAGGGTTTCGCGTCACTACGACGGCGTGCGCGCCGTGGATGACGTTTCGCTCGTCGTCCACGACGGCGAATTCTTCTCGATGCTCGGACCGTCGGGGTCGGGCAAGACGACCTGCCTGCGTCTGATCGCGGGCTTCGAGCAGCCGAGCGCGGGCCGCGTCGTCCTGCATGGCCGTGACGCGACCGGCCTGCCGCCGTATCAGCGCGACGTGAACACCGTGTTTCAGGACTACGCGCTGTTCCCGCACATGAATATTCGCGACAACGTGGCCTACGGGCTGCTGGTGAGCGGCGTCGATAAACGCACGCGTCATCGTCAGGCGGAAGAGGCGCTCGAACTCGTCGCGCTCGGCGGCTATGGCGCGCGCCGACCCGGCCAGTTGTCGGGCGGCCAGCGGCAGCGCGTGGCGTTGGCGCGCGCGCTGGTGCGGCGTCCGCGCATCCTGTTGCTCGACGAGCCGCTCGGCGCGCTCGATCTCAAGCTGCGCGAGCAGATGCAGATTGAACTCAAGAGCTTGCAGCGCAAGCTCGGCGTGACCTTCATCTACGTCACGCACGATCAGGGCGAGGCGCTGTCGATGTCGGATCGCGTCGCCGTGTTCAACAAAGGCCGCATCGAGCAGGTGGATACGCCGCGCAATCTCTACACGCGCCCGGCCACGCCCTTCGTCGCCGATTTCGTGGGCACCTCGAACGTGATCGCCGACGCGGCCTCGCTGCAACGCCTCGGCGCACTTCAGCCGTTTGCGATTCGCCCCGAGCACATTCGTTTCGGCGGCGCATCGCCCGCAAACGCGGACGACGTGCAACTGCCCGGCACGCTGATCGACATCCAGTACTACGGCGCGACGAGCCGCTTCGAGGTGCGTTCGGATGCGGGCCAGCGCCTCGCCGTGACGATCGCGAATCAGGACGATGCGACGACGGCGCTGCCCGCAGTCGGCGACGCCGTCACGCTCGCCTGGGCGCGCCGCGCGATGGTGACGCTGGAGCCGCGGGGGTGAGCATGACCACGACATCGAACGCGGCCGTCACGCGCGCCGTCCCGCCACGCGACGGCCTGGTGCGCCGTGCGAGCGGCTTCCTGCATCGCCACGCGAATCTGTATTTGTTGCTGTTGCTGCTGCCGCCGCTGCTGTGGTTCGGCGTGGTCTATCTGGGCTCGCTGTTCGCGCTGCTGCTGCAAAGCGTCTGGCGCTTCGACGACTTCACGATGGCCGTGAGCCCCGACTTCACGCTCGCGAACTATGTGGCGCTGATCCGCGACCCCGCGAATCTCGACGTGGTGTTGCGCACGACCGGCATGGCCTGCTGCGTGACGATCGCGAGCGCGCTGCTCGCGTTTCCGGTCGCGTACTACATGGCGCGCTACGCAAAGGGCTGGAAAAAAGGCCTGTTTTACGTGGCGGTGATGCTGCCGATGTGGGCCAGCTATATCGTCAAGGTCTACGCGTGGACCGTGATTCTCGCGCAAGGCGGCGTGCTCTACTGGATCATCGACACGCTGCATCTGCGCGCCGCGCTCGATGCGCTGCTGCGCGTGCCCGTGATCGGCGGCGACTCGCTTTCCACCTCGAACATCGGCCGCTTCCTCGTCTTCACGTATATCTGGCTGCCGTTCATGATCCTGCCGATCCAGGCCGCCATCGAGCGCATTCCGGCCAATCTGCTGCAGGCGTCCGCCGACCTCGGCGCGCATCCGCGTCAGACGTTCCGCACGGTGATCCTGCCGCTCGCGTTTCCCGGCATCGCGGCGGGCTCGATCTTCACGTTTTCGCTCACGCTGGGCGACTACATCATTCCGCAACTGGTGGGACCGAGCGGCCTCTTCATCGGCACCATGGTCTACACGATGCAAGGCTCGATCGGCAACGTGCCGATGGCCGCCGCCTTCACGGTCGTGCCGATGCTGCTGATCGGCGTGTATCTCGCCGTCGCCAAACGCCTGGGAGCCTTCGATGCACTCTGACGCTCAACCCTCGCGCCTGTTGCGCTGCGCCGCGTGGGGCGGCCTCGCGTTCCTGCATCTGCCGATTCTCGTGGTCGCGCTCTACGCGTTCAACACCGAAACCAGCGCGTTCAGCTTCCCGCTCAAGGGCTTCACGCTGCACTGGTTCACCGAAGCCTTCGCACGCGACGATATGCTCGCGGCCGCGTGGCTCTCGGTGAAAGTGGCGGCGCTCGCGACGCTGCTCGCCGTGCTGCTCGGCACGGCGGCGGCGGGCGCACTGTACCGTCGCAACTTCTTCGGCAAGGAAGCGATTACGTTCGCGCTGATTTTGCCGATCGCGCTGCCCGGCATCATCACCGGCATCGCACTGCTGTCCGCGTTCAAGACCGCGAATCTCGACCTGGGCTTCTGGACCATCGCGGTCGGGCACGGCACCTTCTGCGTGGTGATGGTCTACAACAACGTGGTCGCGCGGATGCGGCGCATGCCCGCGAGCCTCGTGGAAGCGTCGATGGATCTGGGCGCGGACGGCTGGCAGACCTTCCGTTACGTCGTGCTGCCGCAGATCGCCACGGCGCTGCTGGCGGGCGCGATCCTCGCGTTCGCGCTGAGCTTCGACGAGATCATCGTCACCACGTTTACGGCGGGGCAGGAGCGCACGCTGCCGATCTGGCTGCTGAACCAGCTCTCGCGGCCGCGCGACGTCCCCGTGACCAACGTGGTCGCGCTGATGGTGATGACCATCACGATGATTGCGATTCTGGGCGCGTGGTATCTGACGCGCGACACCGAAAGCACCGCAGGCAGCAGCCGCTGAACAGCGCGCGGCCATCGCGGACAAGACCGACACTCAAGAGCGTGGGCTCAACGAAGAGAGAGCAAATGGAAAAATCGATGCAAACGAACCTGCTGATCGGCGGTGAATTCGTGCCGGGCCACGGCAGCAAGGAAAACATCTTCAATCCGTCGACGGGCGAAGTGATCGCGCTCGTGGCCGAGGCGTCGCTCGAACAGGTGCAGGCAGCCACGGCCGCCGCGAGCCGCGCGTGGCCCGCGTGGGCGCGCAGCACGCCGAAAGATCGTGCCACGCTGCTGCTCAAGCTCGCCGACGCCATCGAATCGCGCGCCACCGAATTCGCGCGGCTCGAATCGCTCAATTGCGGCAAGCCGTATCTGGGCGCGCTCAACGACGAAATCCCCGCGGTCGCCGACGTGTTCCGCTTCTTCGCGGGCGCGTGCCGCACGCAGCACGGCCCGGTCGCGGGCGAATACCTCGCGGGCCACACGAGCATGATCCGCCGCGATTCGCTGGGCGTGATCGCCTCGATCGCGCCGTGGAACTATCCGCTGATGATGGCGGCGTGGAAGCTCGCGCCCGCCGTGGCGGCGGGCAACACGGTCGTGCTCAAGCCGTCCGAGCAGACGCCGCTCACCACGCTCAAGCTCGCCGAGCTGATCGCGGCGATCTTTCCGGCGGGCGTCATCAACGTGGTGACCGGGCGCGGCGACACCGTGGGCGCGCCGCTCATCACGCAGCCGCAGGTGCGCATGATTTCGATCACCGGCGATGTCTCGACGGGCCAGCGCATTCTCGAAGCGGCGTCGCGCACGGTGAAGCGCACGCACCTGGAACTGGGCGGCAAGGCGCCCGTGATCGTGTTCGACGACGCCGATCTCGATGAAGTGGTGGCCGGTCTGCGCACCTTCGGCTACTACAACGCGGGACAGGACTGCACGGCCGCGTGCCGCGTCTACGCGGAAGACAAGATCTACGATCGCCTCGTTGCCGATCTGTCGAGCGCCGTGAGCTCGATCCGCTACGGCGAGCAGCATCTCGAAGGCGTGGAGATGGGACCGCTGATTTCCGAGCGCCAGCGCGGACGCGTGGCGAGTTTCGTCGAGCGCGCGGCGAGCCAGAAGCACATCGAGATCACGACGGGCGGCAAGCTCGCCGACGGTCGCGGCTTCTTCTACGAGCCGACCGTGGTGGCGGGTGCGCGTCAGGACGACGAGATCGTGCGCCGCGAAGTGTTCGGGCCGGTGGTGTCGGTCACGCGTTTCAACGGCGCGGAGCAGGCGATCGACTGGGCCAACGATTCGGACTTCGGCCTCGCGAGTTCGGTCTGGACCCGCGACGTCAACAAAGCCTTCAAGGTGGCCGCCGAATTGCAATACGGCTGCACGTGGATCAACACGCACTTCACGCTCGTGAGCGAGATGCCGCACGGCGGCATGAAGCGGTCGGGCTACGGCAAGGACATGTCGGTGTTCGCGCTGGAAGAGTACACGTGCGCGCGCCACATCATGGCGAAGTTCCCCTGAAGCAAACGGCCCGCTGCGGCGGGCCGCTCTCGCTGAACGATCGCACTGTAAACAGGCAGTCCGCAGCACCCGGCGACGCGCAAGTCGTCGCCGCGCAAGAAGAATAAGCACAACCAACTAAAACACGCACGACAACACACCGGCAACGCAGGCAAACCGGCGCGCGCGCCAGACGCACGCGGGCCGACCCGACCAGGAGATCAGGATGGAACCCACCCCGAAGACGGATGCGGCGGATCACGACGCCAGCATTCTCGGCAGCATGGGCTATACGCAGGAACTCATGCGGCGCATGAGCGGTTTTTCGAATTTCGCCATTTCGTTCGCGATCATCTGCATTCTCGCGGGTGGCATTACGGCGTTTCCGCAGGGACTGAGCGCGAGCGGCGGCGCGTCCATCGGCATCGGCTGGCCGGTCGGCGCGCTGTTCGCGCTGGTGGTGGCGCTTTCGATGGCGCAGATCGCTTCGGCGTATCCCACGGCGGGCGGGCTCTATCACTGGAGTTCGATTCTCGGCAACAAGGGCTGGGGCTGGGCCACGGCCTGGTTCAATCTGCTCGGGCTGATCTTCGTGGTCGCCTCGGTGAACTTCGGCGTCTACGATCCGTTCTTCAAGACCTTTATCGCGCCGCTGTTCCATATCGATCCGGACAAGCTCACGTTCGCGCATCAAACCGCGTTCATCGTGATCGTGACGATGACGCAGGCGCTGCTCAATCACTATCGCGTGCATCTGACCACGCGTCTCACGGATCTCTCGGGTTATCTGATCCTCGCGATTGCCGTGGTGCTCACGCTCGGTCTGCTGGTGTCGGCGCACGGTCCGCTGGACTTCTCGCGCCTCGTCACGTTCCGCAACTTCACGGGCTTCGAGGGCGGCGCGTGGCCGCATCAAGGCGCGGTGGCGGCGTTCCTCTCGGGCCTGCTGCTGACGATCTACACGATCGTGGGTTTCGATGCGTCCGCGCATACCTCGGAGGAAACCCACGACGCGCCGCGCAACGTGCCGCGCGGCATGCTGCGCGCGGTGCAGTGGTCGAGCCTGTTCGGTTATGTGATGGTCTGCACCTTCCTGCTCGTGCTTCCCGACCTCGAAGGCGGCGTGAAGGCGGGCAGCGGCTTTTTCACGATCCTGCTGGGGACGTTGCCGGGCTGGCTGAGCGTGCCGCTGGGCGTGGGCATTTTCCTCGCGAATTATCTGTGCGGGCTGGCCTGCCTGACGTCGTGCTCGCGCATGACCTATGCGTTTGCGCGTGACGGCGGTTTGCCGGCGTCGGCGTGGCTCAAGAAGGTGAATGATTACGGCACGCCGGGCGCGGCCATCTGGGTGTGCTCGGCGCTCGCCATCGCGGTGACACTCTACGGCGACGCCTTCGCCGTGCTCTCGACGGGCAGCGCGGTGTTCCTCTACGTCTCCTATGTCATGCCGATCGCGGCGGGCCTGAACGCCGAAGGCCGCACGTGGACGCGTAAAGGGCCGTTCAATCTGGGCAAGTGGTCGAAGCCGGTGGCGCTGCTGGCCGTGCTGGGTGGCTCCGTGCTGGTGTACGTGGGTTGCCAGCCGCCGAACGAAAAAGTGCTTTACGTGAGCCTCGGATTGATCGGCGTGATGCTGCTGCTGTGGTTCGGGCTGGGCGTGCGCAACCGCTTTGCCGGTCCGCCCGACGTGCGCGGCGCGAGCACGACGCCGGAAGCCGTCACGACATTCTGACGATGTGATGCGGCGCGCGGTCTGACTCGCGCCGCTCGAAAAATTCGTTATTCGCCTGAAAATAATCAGGAATCCAGATAAGTTTCTATAACGACAAAACCACCACCCATGAAAAAACACACCATAGCGCGCGCCAGCGCCATTCTCGCGACGGCCTTGCTCGGCGCCACGGCGGCGCACGCGCAGAGCAGCGTGACGCTGTACGGCGCCATCGACGAAGGCGTGAACTTCACCTCCAACGCGGCGGGCCATCATGCCTTCGCGATGGTCAGCGGCGACAGCCAGGAATCGATGTGGGGCCTCAAGGGCGTCGAGGATCTGGGCGGCGGACTGAGCGCGGTCTTCACGCTCGAAAACGGCTTCAATGCTTCGACGGGCGCGGCGAATCAGGGCGGCCGTCTGTTCGGTCGTCAGGCATTCGTGGGCCTCGCCTCGCAGCAGGCGGGCACGCTCACGCTCGGCCGCCAGTACGACGTCACCGTCGATCTGTGGAGCCCGTTCACGGCGGCGGGCAGCACCATCGGCGACCTGGCCGCGCATCCGTTCGACAACGACAACGCCGACTACGACACGCGGGTGAACAACGCGGTCAAGTATCTGTCGCCGGTCTTCGGCGGCGCGCAGGTCGAAGCGGCCTACGGCTTCAGCAACTCGACGGGCTTCGCCGACAACCGCAACTACAGCGCGGGCGTGACGTGGTCGGCCGGTTCGCTGAGCGCGGCGGCAACCTATATGCGCACCAACAACGGTGGCACGACGGCGGCGGGCGCGCTGGGCAGCGACGCGGTGTTCACGGCGTCGTCGCAGCAGAACATCAACGCGGGCGTCAAATGGACCTTCTCCGACGGCTCGAACGTGGGCTTCGCGTATTCGCACGTCGATGTCGACGATCCGACCGCGAACGCCTATGTGAGCGACATCGGCGGCAATGCCTGGAAGTCGTGGAAATTCGATAACTTCGAACTGAACGGCCAGTACTTCATCCAGCCCGATCTCTCGCTGGCGGGCGCGGTCACGTACACGCACGGCTCGTTCAAGGAGACGCAGGCGAGCACCAGCCCGTACTGGCTGCAATGCGCGCTCGCGCTCAGCTACAGCCTGAGCAAGCGCACCTCGGTGTACACGCAGGGCGCGTGGCAGCACACCAACGGCAGCACGGGAACCGATCTGGACGCGGCGCATATCGTCGGGTCCGCCGATCTGTCGTCGAGCGGCAACCAGATGGTCTGGCGCGTGGGTCTGCTGCACAAGTTCTGAAGCCGCGCAGGCGCAGGCGCGCTCGCCGGGGCCGCACTATACTGCTGGCCTTTGCACCGCTCGTCCGCGCCCATGCCGCCCGCCGCTTCGTCAGGCCGTTCACGCAACGCGCCGCTTTCGTCGCCCGCTTCAAACTCGCCCGCGCGGAGCACGAATCCCGCCGATTATCAGCGCGCGCCCGGTCCCGCCTCGGTGCTCGCGAAGGAATACGCGGACGGCTTCGAGGTCGGCGAGCATCGTCACGCACGCGCGCAACTGATCTACGCGACGCGCGGCGTGCTCGAAGTGACGGTCGCGCACACGCTCTGGCTCGTGCCGCCGCAACGCGCGCTCTGGATGCCCGCCGACACGCCGCACGCCATGCGCGCGCGCGGCGCGGTCTCGCTGCGCAGCCCGTATATCCGCGACGGACATTGCCCGCCTGGTTTTCCGTCGACGCCGCACGCCGTCAACGTCACGCCCTTGCTGCGCGAATTGATCGTGCGAGCCGCATCGATTCCCGTCGACGACGAACCCACGGGCCGCGACGCGCTGGTCATCGCGCATCTGCTCGCGGAAATCGACTGGGTGCCGGGCCATCCGCTGCGTATGCCCGCGGGCGGCGACCGCCGTCTCAAGCACATCTGCGGCGCGATTCTCCGCGAGAAAGGAGAGAAGCGCAAGATCGACGCCTGGGCCGCCGAGG
>NZ_JAAGPN010000554.1:0-238 GCF_017104805.1 Paraburkholderia sp. Ac-20347
TGATGAGTGTGATGCACGAACAGCAGGAGGTACTGCATCGCTGATATGATGGGGAAGCTTGCACAGGAGTGGATATGTGTGTGAGTGCTAGGCAGATAGTGTGTGTCTGATCAGTCACTGTATGTGTGATAGTGTGAGAGGCACAGATGAGTGGAGTGAGACTATAGGTTCAGTAGTTGTTATTTTATTTTCATATCAATGTAGAAATATAGTTGTTTATTTTTTTTTTTTTTAATGC
>NZ_JAAGPN010000555.1:0-1433 GCF_017104805.1 Paraburkholderia sp. Ac-20347
TGTCGGCGAATTGGTGCGGCCGAGCAGCACCGCGCCCGCGCGCACGAGATTGTCGACGGCCGGGCTGTTGGCCGGCGCGATCAGGTCTTTTTGCAGCACGGTGCCGTTGGTGGTGGCGAAGCCCGCCTGATCGACGTTGATCTTGGTGGTGACCGGCACGCCCGCGAGCGGGCCCGGATCTTCGCCGCGCGCGATGGCCGCGTCCACGCGGTCAGCCTGCTCGTAGACCCGCGCCGGGTCGTGTGCGACGACCGCATTGATGAGCGGGTTGACGGCGTCGAGCCGCGCGAGCGCATCGGTCGCGGCCTCGCGGGCCGACACTTCGCGGGTTCGAATGCGCCGCGCCAGTTCCGTTGCCGATAGTCGCCAAAGTTCAGTCACGTTTCCTCCGGTTCTTCTGTGGTAATGGGATGTTGCGTCGGGTAAAACATTTCGATGTGTCGATGAAGGCGCTCGCCCGGTTTCATTACAGTCAAGCACTCGCCGAAAGCGATCCGCCGCGCCGCCGATCGCGCAGGATCGCCAGCGCGAGCGCCGCCAGTCCGCAGCCCGCGATCAGCGCGAGCAGCGCGCCCTTGCCGTTGTGCACCAGCACCCAGCCGCCGAGCGACGGAAAGCCGAACGCGCCGACGAAATACGCCGCCACGAACCAGGTGAGCGCGGCGCGCCGGTGCGCGGCGGCCGAGTCGTCGATGGCCTGCACCTGCACGATCGGATACGCAAGGCCGTAGCCCGTGCCGAGCAGCACCGCCGCCAGCGCCTGGAAGCCCGCGTGGTACGGCACCGCGAACATCGCGGCGCTGCCGAGCACCATCATCGCGAGCAGCACCTTGGTCGCCGTGGCCGCGCGCATGCGCACGACGAGCCGCGCGAGCAGCCAGCGCGTGGCGATCACCGTGATCGTGTAGAGGCTGAAGAACGTGCTCGCCTTGGCCTGCGTGCCTTGCACGAGCGACATCTGGAACGTCATCAGGCCGGAGAACACACAGCCGCCCAGCGCGATGATGACGATCGGATACACGGCGCGCGTGCGCGCAATCGCGCCGATGCTGCGCAGCCAGCGCTCCTGTGCGGGCTGCACGCGCGCGAGGCGGCCGAAGATTTCGAGCGTGAGCGCGCCGATCAGGCACAACGCGCCGATCGCGTACAGCACGCCTTCGAGCGGCATGCGCCAGAAGCGCATCGCGAAGGCGGCGAGCGCCGGGCAGCCGCCCACGCCCGCCATCTGAAACGTGGCGAAGCGCAGGAACCAGAGGCTGCGATCGGCGTCGCTGGTGCGTTCGGCGAGCGCCATCGGCGCGGCGAGACAGAACGCGCCCCAGCCGAGGCCGACGAGAAAACCGGGCAGCGCGTCGATGCCGCTCGCATGCGCCATGAGCGCGAAGCCCACCACGCCCGCGCCCACGCAAAGCGCCGCGAGCGCGGCCATGCGC
>NZ_JAAGPN010000556.1:0-1584 GCF_017104805.1 Paraburkholderia sp. Ac-20347
TTGCGGGCGGCGCGATGTCGATCGACGGGACGAACGGCGCGGGCGGCTCCGGCGCGAACACCAGCGGCGCGGCTTCCCACGGCGGGATATCCGCGAACGGCGCCGGGATCGGCGCGATGTACGGCGCGTCGGCGAGCGCGGGCAGCGGCGGGATGACCGGCGCTGCCGGTGCTTCAACGTGCTGCGGCGCGCTGACTTGCGCGCTGTCCGACTGCGCAATCGTGGACGAAGCGATGGGCTCTGCCTTCGCCTTCGCCTCTACCTCCGCCGCGAAAGCCGGAACGGGTGCGGGCGCCGGTTCGGTTTCCGGCAGATGCTCGGGCTGTGTTGTGGGCGTAACCGGCGCTGCGGGCGCTTCGACGGCTTCGCTCACGTGCGATGCCGGTGCGGTTTCCGCGCTGACGACGTGCGTTTCGATGGTTTCAGCGTCGGCGTTCGCTTCTTCGTCTGCCGGTTCCACGAAACGCGCCAGCGCTGCCGCGAACGATTGCGCGAACGCGTCGGCGGGCGCAAGCGAGTTGGTTGCGTGTGCAACGGCCTGTTCCGCTTGCTGCGCGACGGGTTCTTCTTCTGCGATGTCGTGTGCAGTCGCGTGAACCTCGTCGTCCGCAGGCCATGCTTCGGCGATGGGTTCGACGATGGGCTCGACCTCAGGCGTGTGCGCGGCTTCCGGCGCGAGACGCGGGAAGTGCATGACGCTATCGGCTTCGTTCGTGGCTTCCTGCGTGGCTTCGACCGGCGGCGCGGTTTCGGGCTGCGCTTCGGCTTCCGGTTCGTCGTCGTCGAGCAGGACCCAGGGCATGCCGTTATCGAACGTCGGCCAGACCGTGGAAGTTGACGTGGAGGCGGGCGTTTCCGTGGCGATTGCTTCGGCCTTCGCCTCTTCCTTCACCGGTTCCGCGTGTTCCGCCTCGACGTGCTGCGTGTGGAACGCGTCGCTGCTGACTTCGGCGTGGGCGGCGGGCGCAACGAAATTCGGCAGCGCGATCGCTTCGTCGTCGTGGCTGTCGTGTGCGTGGTCGTGCTCGTCGGCGATCAGGAACGACGGCAGCGTTTCGTCTTGCGATTCGGTCGTGCCGACGTGATCGGCCTGCGTGCCCTCGGTGAGGGCGATCTGCGGCGCGGCGAGCGGGAAGTGCGCGCGCGTTTCGTCTTCGACGGCGTGCTCAGCGTCGGATGCGAAGGCTTCTGCCGTATCGATCTCGACAGGCGCGGCAACCGGTGCGATGGTTTCTTCAGCCGCTTCGACAGCGTGCGCCGGAATCGTCTCGACCGCCTCGGCGGCGGGGTAGGGCGCGTCGTGCGCGACATCGACATCCGCCGTGACCGGCGTTTCGTCATCGGATTGATTGCGGCGCGCGAGGCTTGCGCCCGCGAGCGAGGTCCAGCGCGCGGCGTTCTCCTCGATCGAGCGCAGCGTTTCGAGCACGCTCGTCGAGAGCGGCGCTTGCGGCGCGGGCTGCGTCGCCGTGGCGGGACGCGAGTAGGCGGGCGTCACGGCGTTGGCGTCGGCGATCGGCGCGCTGACGGGAGCGCCGATGCGCGCGCCGCCCTGCGTCATGCCCTGGCTCGTGGCCAGCGGGC
>NZ_JAAGPN010000557.1:0-1692 GCF_017104805.1 Paraburkholderia sp. Ac-20347
CGCGCGCCATCGGCACGAAATCGGCGGACGGCAAACCGGCGCGCTCGATCCCGCTCACCACGGCGTTCGACGTGATCACCGATCTCACCGGTAGCGGCGACGCCACCGCCTGGCGCAAGCTGCGCGCGCTGGCCCGCGCGGAAACGGGCGCGCTGAAAACGCATCTCGAACGCGTGCTCAAAGCCGACGAACTCACGCACTGGAAGCGCGAGCAGGAGCGCGGCGAGATCGATCGCGCGGCGCTGGCGCGGCTCGCCGTCTCGCGCGGCTATCGCACGCCGTTTCGCGTGAGTACGCGCGCGAGCGGGCGCGACGCGGCCGTGACGCTGCTGCTCGACCTCAGCGGATCGATGGCGGGGCGCAAGATCGAACTCGCGCGTCTGTGCGCGGCCGCGCTCGCCGACGCGCTCGCGCAACTCGGTTTCGAGGCCGAAGTGCTCGGCTACAGCTCGATCGAATCGCCGGCCATGCGCGCGCACTACGAGCGCGAACGCGCGGCACACGTCGATCTGCGCGGCTTTAATCGCTTCGTGGAGCGGCTCGATCTGCGCGTGTTCAAGCGTTTCGATGCGCGCGACCTGAGCGGACTCGCGCGCATCGAATGCGGCCACGAGAACCCCGATGGCGAGGCGCTGAGCTGGGCCGCCGCGCGGCTCATGGCGCGCAAGGCGCGGCGGCGTCTGCTGTTCGTGCTCTCGGACGGCTCGCCTTCCACGAGCGACGGCGATCCCGCCGTGCTGCGCAGCGATCTGCACGCGCGCGTGGCCGAGGTGCGTGAGCAGGGTATCGAACTGGTCGGCATCGGCATTCAGGACGACGCGGTGGAGGCGTTCTATCCGCATTCGGTGGTGGTGCGCAAACTGCACGAATTGCCCGCCGTAGCCTTCGCCACCTTGAGCCGCACGCTCGCGCGGCGCACGCGCGAAGCCTGAAGACGTTGGGCCTCGCGCCGCCGCTGTTGCGTGCGCGCCGCGCTTTTCTTGCGATGCGGCAAAGCGTGTTTTACCCTTGTGCGTCTCGCCGGTCGTCGGCGGCCGGTTTCGACCGGTTCGCGATTCGACTGAACAAACCCCTTGAAACAAGGCTTCGGACATGCCCGCTCCCCATCCGAGGACCCACGAAGACTACGACCGCCTCTATTACCGGCTCGAACTCGAGCCCGGCGCGAGCGCGGCCGACATCAAGCACAACTATCGCCAGCTCGCGCAGATTTTCCATCCCGACAAGTGGCGTCATCCCACGGCGGCCTCGCTGCATTGGGCCGACGAGCAGTTCAAGAAGATCAAGGAAGCGCGCGAAGTGCTCGAAGGCTACTGGCTCGCGCATCACGAGGCGCCTGCGAGCCGTACGGCGCTCGGCGAGTCGCAGCTCGCGGATGCGCGCGGTCAGATGCGCGACCTGCAATTGCGGCGCGAGCGTCTGCGTGGCGAAATCGACGCGATGCAAAGCGAGCAGGCACGCGGCGTCGCGGAACTCACGCGCATGCAGGCCGAGCGCGAGCGGCTCGCGAGCGAGCTGATTCAGTTGCGTGACGAAGTGTCGAGAGCGCGGATGCGCGAGGCCGCGCGGCGCGATATGGAGCGCATGCAGGAGCGCACGCAGCAACGCACGCGCGAGCAAGCCGCCGAGGCGCAGGCGCAGCGCGAGCGCGATGAGGCGGCGTCGGCCGCGCAGGCGGTGTCCGAGGCGGCC
>NZ_JAAGPN010000558.1:0-1626 GCF_017104805.1 Paraburkholderia sp. Ac-20347
CTGCGCGGGCGAAAGCGGCGCGGCGTCCATGTCGGCCGGGCGCGCGGGCAGCGTGTGCGTATCCGTGTTTGCGTTCTCGGCGACGGCGCTCGCGTCGCCGCGCAACGCGCTCAATTCGCGCGCGAGATCGGCGAGCACGGGCGCGGCGAAAACGAGGCGCACGGGCACCTCGATGCGCCACGCCTCGCGCAGCGCCGCCGTCATCCGCAGCGCCAGCAGCGACTGGCCGCCGAGCGCGAAAAAGTGATCGCGACGGCCCACACGCGCGACCCCGAGCAGCGATTGCCACACGTCGGCGAGTTGCGTTTCGATGTCGCCTTGCGGCGGCTCGAAGGTGTCGGCGTCCGCTTCGAGCGTGGGCGCGGGCAGCGCGTGACGGTCGATCTTGCCGTTGCTGTTCAGCGGCAGCCGTTCGAGCACGACGACGGCGGCGGGCACCATGTAATCGGGCAGCGCGCGAGAGAGCCGTTCGCGCAGCGCCGCGACGAAGGCGGCATCGTCGGCTGCGGCACGAGGTGCGTGCGGCGCGACATAAGCGACGAGGCGCACATCGCGCTCGTTACTAGCCGACGCCTGCTGCGCCACCACGATCGCTTCGCGCACCTCCTCGTGCGCGAGCAATTGCGCCTCGATCTCGCCCGGCTCGATGCGAAAGCCGCGAATCTTCATCTGATGATCGGCGCGGCCCAGATATTCGAGCCTGCCGTCGCCGCGCCATTTCGCCAGATCGCCTGTGCGATAGAGGCGCGCGCCCGGCGTGTCGAACGGATTCGGCACGAAGCTCGCCGCGCTCAAGCCCGCGCGACCCTGATAGCCGCGCGCGAGCCCCACGCCGCCGATATAGAGTTCGCCCGCCACGTTCGCGGGCGCGAGATCGAGATTCGCGTCGAGCACGTAGAGCTGCGTCGCTGCGATGGGCGCGCCGATCACGGGCGCGGCGTCCGTCACGCGGCCCGCCGCCGACCAGATGGTCGTCTCGGTCGGACCGTAGAGATTCCATAGCTCGACGCCTTCGCCGAGCGCGAACAGATCGCGCGCGAGATCGGCCTGCAAGGCTTCGCCGCCGCATAGCGCCTTGAAGCGGCGCGGTGCTGCGTTTTGCGCTGCGTTTTGCGCTTGCGTCGATGTTTGCCGCCACGCAGCCGAAGGCCAACCGCCTGCGCGCAAGAGCCGCCAACCCGCGGGCGTCGATTGCAGCGCCGTCGCGCCCGACGTGTCGATCAGACGCGCGAGCGCCGCGCCGTCGCGCACCGTTTCGCGCGGCGCGATCACCACGCGCGCGCCCACCGTGAGCGGCAGGAAGAGTTCGAGCGCGGCGATGTCGAACGAGAGCGACGTGACGGCCGCGAGCACGTCGTCGGCGGCGAGACCCGGCGCTTCGCGCATCGAGAGCAGGAAATGCCCCAGCGCGCCATGCGTGACCATCACGCCCTTGGGCGTGCCCGTCGAGCCCGAGGTGTAGATCACATACGCGAGTTGCGCGCCCGTCACTTCCACATTCGGACGATGCGCGGGTTCGTCGCCGAGATCGGCACGGTCGAGTTCGAGGCGCGCAAGACGCGTTTGCGGATCGCATGCGTCGGCGTGCGCGCTATCGGCGATCAGCACGCGCGCGCCGCTGTCGGC
>NZ_JAAGPN010000559.1:0-1620 GCF_017104805.1 Paraburkholderia sp. Ac-20347
GCGAGGCGCAGCGTCTCGCCGACGCGGGTGCGCTCGACGACGCGCATCGCCTCGCGACCCAGGCCGCGCAGGCCGCGCCGCACGAAGCGCCGACGTGGTATCTGCTCGGCCTGATCGCCGACGCGCAAGGTAACGGCGCGCTCGCCCAGGAACACTATCGCAAGGCGGTTTATCTGGAACCCGGTCATTACGAAGCGCTCACGCATCTCGCGGCGCTGCTCGAAGTGCAGGGCGACGCCGAGGGCGCGCGCCGCCTGATGCGCCGCGCCGAACGCGCCGCGCAGCACGCGCCGGAACGCGGAGGCGCCGATGCGTGACGCTCACGCGATGGACGAACTGAACGTGCCGCAGGACGTTCCATTCAACGCCTGCTGGAAAAGCATCGGCGTGCTCGGCGACAACTCGTGTCCCAAGCTCGCCGAGTACGTGCGCTGCCTCAACTGTCCCGTGTTCGAGCAGGCCGCCGCGCGCATGCTCGATCGTCCCGCGCCGCAGGATGGCCGCGATCTGCGTGGCTCGCGGGACATTAATCGGCATGCCGAATTATCAGGAGCGCGAAATAATCATGCGGCGCGCAGCAACGCGCGTCAGACCGGCTCGCTGGTGTTTCGCGTCGGTGCGGAATGGCTCGCGTTGCCCGCGCAGGCGCTGCGCTACGTCGGCGAGTCGCGGCCCGTGCATTCGCTGCCGCATCGGCGCAGCGCGGCCGTGCTCGGCGTCGTGAACGTGCGCGGCGTGCTCACGCTCGCGGCGTCGCTGGCCGAATTGCTGCATATCGACGCTGCCGCATCTGCTGCGTCCGCGTCGGCGCGCGTGGCCACGCCGCGTCTGCTGGTGACGGAGTGGGGCGGCGAGACCACGGCGTTCCCCGTCGACGATGTGGACGGCGTCGCCTGGTTCGGCGACGACGAACTGCTGCCCGCGCCGGCCACGCTCGCGCAGGCGGCGGGCCGCCACGTCCGCGGCGTGTTCGTCTGGCGCGGCCGCTCGGTGGGCGTGCTCGAACCCGACGCGCTGTTCGGCGCGCTTGCGAGGAGTCTGCGATGAGCAGCCACAACGGCGACCACGACGATAACGACAGCGCCGACGACCTCAGCCGGCGCTCGCTGCTCGACCTCTTCCACGAAGAAGCGCAGACGCAGACGCGCACGCTGTCCGCGGGTCTGCTCGCGCTCGAAGCGGCGCCTACGGAGGCGTCCACGCTCGAAGCCTGCATGCGCGCGACGCACTCGCTCAAGGGCGCGGCGCGCATCGTCGGGCTGCCCGAGGCGGTCGAGGTGGCGAGCGCGATGGAGGACTGCTTCGTCGCGGCCCAGCACGGCGTGCTGACGATCGGCGCGGCGCACATCGACGCGCTGCTGGTCGGCATCGACATGCTGCTCGCGGCCGGGGATCCGGCTGCGCCGCCGCTGGCGCGCGACGCGGTCGAGGCCTTCGTGACGCGGCTCGTCGGCGCGGCGCAGGTTCAGCCGGAGACGCGGGCCTCGGTGCAAGCGCAAACGCCCAACGACGCGGAAGCGCTGCTGGCTGCGAGCATCGCGGCGCTGCAATCGTCGCAGCCGCCACACGCTGACGAACAGCCCGCAGCACCGCCAACGCCCACACCGACGCCCACACCGC
>NZ_JAAGPN010000560.1:0-1612 GCF_017104805.1 Paraburkholderia sp. Ac-20347
GGGGATGCGGACAAAATCTTGGACTACTTTGGAGGTAGTCCATGTATTCATACGAAGACCGCGTTCGGGCGGTCGAGCTGTACCTGAAACTCGGGAAGCGCATCAAGGCGACAATCCGCCAGTTGGGTTACCCGACGAAGAATTCTCTCAAGGCGTGGTGTGCGGAATTCGAGAAGTGTGGCGATCTGCAGAAAGAGTATGTTCGCGTAAAGCCGAAGTACTCCGAAGAACAGAAGAACTCAGCACTCGAGCATTACATCAATCACGGGCGCTGCTTCAGCTTCACCCTCAGGGCATTAGGCTATCCCTGTCGCCAGATACTGACGGCGTGGGTTCGCGAGCGCTATCCAGAAACCCGAAAACGCGTGGTTGGCAAGGCAGGCAGGCCGACCGGCCGTGTCATTGGCATCCAGGCAGCTCGCAGTGTACGAACTGTGCACACGGGAAGGAAGTGCACAGGCGGTGGCGCGAAAGCTGGACGTCGACAGGGTGTCGCTGTACAACTGGAAGAACCAGTTACTCGGGCGGGAGGCCCCTGCATCCATGAAGCGCGACAAGGGATCACCATCAGAGACGGATCGGGACGAACTGGAGCGGCAGGTCGAAGCACTCCGGCGCGACATTCGCAATCTGAAGCTTGAGCACGACCTGTTGAAGAAGGCGAATGAACTCGTAAAAAAAGATCTGGGCGTCGATCTGCCACTCCTGAGCAACCGGGAGAAGACGACGCTGATTGACGCCCTGAGAGAAGAATATGGTTTGACTGAGCTGCTTGCGCGGTTGGACCTGGCGCGCAGCTCCTATTTTTATCATCGGTCGCCCATACGGGTTGCCGACAAATATGCAGATGTTCGTCGTACCGTTGCTGAGATATTCGAGGACAACCACCGATCCTACGGCTATCGTCGGGTGCAAGCAGCGCTCAGCAGGCAACGGGTGTTTCTATCGGAGAAAGTCGTGCGTCGCCTCATGAAACAAGGCGGCCTCCACGCAGCCAGGCCCAAGCGGCGCCGATATCGTTCTTATATCGGGGAAATTAGCCCAGCCCCAGATAACATCATCAATCGCGATTTCCACGCTAACGCCCCCAACGAAAAGTGGGTGACGGATATCTCCGAGTTCCAGATTCCTGCGGGGAAAGTATATCTATCGCCCATGATCGACTGCTTCGATGGGATGGTCGTCAGCTGGTCGATTGGCACAAGCCCCGACGCTGAGCTCGTGAATTCCATGTTAGATGCGGCGATCGAGACCGTGACCGAGGACGACGAGACCCCGATCGTGCATTCCGATCGAGGGGGGCACTATCGTTGGCCTGGCTGGCTATCGCGGGTTGCGAAGGCTAAGCTGGTCCGCTCCATGTCGCGTAAGGCCTGTTCCCCGGACAACGCGGCCTGTGAGGGATTCTTCGGTAGACTAAAGACCGAAATGTTCTATCCAGGAGACTGGCGTTCGACGACCATCGCGGAGTTCGTTGAGGTACTGAACGCCTACATTCGTTGGTACAACGAGAAACGGATCAAGGGCTCCCTTGGCTATCTCAGCCCCATCGAATACCGTGAAAGCTTGGGATTAACGACGTAACCCAGTCCAAGAAAATGTCCGCATCCCC
>NZ_JAAGPN010000561.1:0-1545 GCF_017104805.1 Paraburkholderia sp. Ac-20347
GCCGCCGTGGGCGGCCGAATCCGTGGCGGCGTGGGCCGCGGACCCGGCGGGCGCGTCCTTGATGATCGGCGTGGCCTCGTAGCCGGCCTTTTTCACGACGGCGACGAGTTGATCGTTCATTTCGCCCGAAAGCGGCCCGTTCAGCGTGACGGCGGCCTCTTCGGTCGCCAGATTCACGCTGACGCTCGCCACGCCAGGCACTTTCGCAAGCACTTTCTCGACGCGGTTCGAACAGGCGGCGCAGGTCATGCCGCCGATGGCGAAATGGGCGATTGCCGGAGAATCGGCGTCGTTATCGGCCGATGCGAGATTTTCGTCGACGAGGGGCGCGGCTTCGTAGCCGGCTTTTTCGACGGCGGCCACGAGGCGATCGACGAAGGCCGAGGCGGCAGCCTGACCGCCTTCGGCATCGACACTGGCATCGACGGTGGCTTTTTCCGTCGCGAGATTCACCGACGCGCGCGTGACGCCCGGCACTTTCGCGAGCGCTTTTTCCACCCGCATCGCGCACGAGGCGCAGGTCATGCCGTGGATTTCAAGCTCGGCGACGCGGCTGGCGGCGGCGCTGTCGGCAACGAGAGGTTCGTTCATGATGTTGGGGCGCGAACGTGAGCACGCGCAATGACGGTTCGACTTGACGCAGTATCTACGTTCCCATGATGGGAAGGTCAAGGCTTCCCTCGATCCCCCGTCGCCCGTTAAAGCATATTTCCTTCCGTCAGACTTTTCACGGCAAGGCGCGGGCGATACGATACCACCCGGCGGCATTGGCACCTTGCTGCGCGCACGAGACCACGGCCCTGGGGGGGCCGCGCGCCGCGTCGGAAGCCGGTCGACGTCACTTCATGGACCGCCCCTGCTTCGCACCTATCTAGAAATGAAAAGAAAACGCCGAGAGTTTCCCTTTTTCCGCACCTGCGCCGCGCTGGCGGGGATTGCGCTGATCGCCGGTTGCGCGTCCGCGCCCGCGGGCGTCGCGCCCAAGAGCAACGGCTGGGTCAAGGACGAGGTGTCGGATTCCTACGTGTTCGGCTATCCGCTCGTGCTGATGGACGTCTCGCGCGAAGCCGCCACCGGCAGCGCGCCCGGTCAGGCCGAGCCGAACACGCTGCGCCATGCGCAATCGCTGCCGCCCGTCGGCGCCTCCAGCCCGCCCGAGCCGAATCTCGACACGCTGGCCTCGTCCGGCTGGTTCGACGTGAGCCGGGAGCCGGTCATCGTCGCGCTGCCCGACACCCACGGCCGCTATATGGACGCCCGCGCGCTCGACATGTGGACCAACGTGGTCTGGTCGACGGCCGCGCCGCCGAAGGAGCGCGTTGCCGGTCAGAAGGCGCAAACGATTGCGTTCGTGCCGGCCGGCTGGCAAGGCACGCTGCCCGCGCGCGTCAAGCGCATCGAAGTGAGCACGCGCTACGTCTGGTTCCTCGCGCGCATCCAGACGCGCGGCGGCGGCGATATCGCGGCGGTGCGCCGCCTGCAACGCGGCATTCGCGTCGCGCCGCTGTCGGCCTGGGACGAACACGGCAAGCGCGGCGCGCAAGC
>NZ_JAAGPN010000562.1:0-1595 GCF_017104805.1 Paraburkholderia sp. Ac-20347
GATTCTGTTGAAAAACTCGTTTCGCAGCGTCGCTGCGATGGTGTTTTGGCCAGTCGGCCTGGTTTGTCGAAGCTGCCGGTGCCGAAACTGACGCCGGGGGTATGCCCCGATGCCCTCAAGCGGGCGTCGCCTCCGCCGCTTCGTTCATCGGCATCAACCACTTCGCCATTCTCCGAAGATTCTGCGCTGTCGCCGCCAACAGGAATTCGTCTTGCGCACCGCTAAGGCCACGCAGTCGCAGACGATCCAGCTTCAAGATTCGCTTCAAATGTGCGAACAGCATTTCTACCTTCTTGCGCTCGCGCCGCGAGCGCTTATAAGCCGGTGTTTCTGCAATGGCTCGGGCTTCATCCCGCGATGCCTCATGAACACTGCGCGTAATCTTGCGAATCGGTGTGCTGGGGCAACACTGCTGCTTCATCGCGCACGCGGTGCAGTCGGCCTGACTTGATCGATAAACAATCGTATCGGCCTTGGTTACGTGTGTTCTGGGCTTCTTGAAGGGCCGCCATTCGCTACGCAAAGCGTGCCCCGTCGGGCAGCGATATTCGTTGTCGCTTTCAACCCACTGGAAGTCACTGTTGGGAAGTGCGCCATCGTTGCGCGGGCGCTGCCAGACGGGCACATGCGGGGCAATGTGTTTCTCCTGAACCATCCAGCCAAGCATCGCTCCTGTGCCGTACGCCGTATCGCCCACCAGGCGCTTTGGCTTCAGTTTAAAGCGCTGCTCGACCCGATCCACCATCGTCCTCGTAGATTCAACTTCCTGTGTTCGATGCGATGGTGTAGCTTCTACATCGACAATTATTCCTGCGTGTAAGTCGATTAAATAATTCGTCGAATACGCAAAGAATGCTGGCCCACCGGGCGCAGCCGTGTAACGAGCGGCGGGATCAGTCAGCGAGATTCGTTTCGCTGTTGCGATGAGTTCATCGTTGTCTGAGATCGTCGGGTTATTCTGCTCCAGAGCCGTTAAATACTCCTGTACGGCCCTGCTCGGGCCGTTGCCATGGCGCCAATCAATCACCTCCGTGCCCGGCACCCCGCGTGCGCGATTTGCATCCGCCTTGACTACACTCGCGTCAACAGCGAAGCCTTCACCCTGCACAAGGCCTTCGTCCATGCAGCGACGCAAGACCGATTCGAAGACATGCCGTAGGGCTGCGCTGACACGGAATCGGCCATGTCGATTCTTTGAGAACGTCGAGTGATCGGGAACAGCATCTTCCAGACCCAGACGGCAGAACCAACGATAGGCGAGGTTAAGATGAACCTCTTCGCACAGACGGCGCTCGGAGCGAATGCCGAAGCAGTAGCCCACAATTAGCATGCGAATCATGAGCTCCGGGTCAATCGAAGGCCGTCCGGTATGGCTGTAGTGCGGAGCGAGATGTTCGCGAAGTCCGCTGAGGTCGAAGTACCGATCAATACCACGCAAGAGGTGCGTGCGTGGTACGTGATCATCAAGGTTGAACGAATAGAAGAGCTGGTTCTGCACGCCACCCTGATGACCCATCATGACGTATCCCCCGTCGATCGATGTCTTCCAGGATAGCGAACAATCCCAGCGGCGGGCGAGTTTTTCAACAGAATCG
>NZ_JAAGPN010000563.1:0-1591 GCF_017104805.1 Paraburkholderia sp. Ac-20347
GGTCTAGCATGGCAGAAGCCGCAAAAAAACCGAGGCCGGAATACCGGAACATCGGGATTGGGCAGATATTGTTCGCATACCGCCTGCCGTTGGCCGGTCGCGTATCGATCGGTCACCGCGTGAGCGGTGCACTTCTATTCCTGTTCCTCCCTTTCATCCTGTTCCTGTTCGACCAGAGCCTCACCTCCGAACTCAGCTTCGAGGTCTTCAAGGGCTTCCTCTCGAACATCATCGTCAAGCTCGTCGTGCTCGTCCTCGGCTGGGCCTTCCTCTTCCACTTCTGCGCCGGCGTGCGCCACCTGTTCATGGATTTCAACCATGACCTCGCGGCCAAAGAAAAGGGCAAGTCGACCTCGCTCGTCGTCGTCGTCATCTCCACGATCCTCACGATCGCCTTCGCGGCAAAAATCTTCGGAGCGTTTTAAGAATGTCGGCTAAAAACGGTATCGGTCCGAAGCGCCTCGTCGTCGGCGCTCATTACGGCCTGCGCGACTGGATCGCCCAGCGCGCCACCGCCGTCATCATGGCGATCTACACCGTCGTGCTGCTCGTCCTCTTCTTTGGCGCACACGACTTTTCGTACGACGGCTGGGCGTCGATTTTCTCCGCCCAATGGATGAAGCTCGCGACGTTCGTCACGCTGCTCGCGCTGTTCTATCACGCCTGGATCGGCGTGCGCGACATCTGGATGGACTACATCAAGCCCGTCGGCCTGCGCATCGCGCTGGACGTGCTGACGATCGCCTGGCTGCTGGGCAGCCTCGGCTACGCCGCGCAGATTCTCTGGAGAGTGTAAAAGCATGGCTGCAATCAAGAATTCTCTGCCGCGTCGCAAGTTCGACGTGGTTATCGTCGGCGCGGGCGGCTCGGGGATGCGCGCTTCGCTGCAACTGGCGCGCGCCGGTCTGTCCGTCTGCGTGCTCTCGAAGGTGTTCCCGACGCGCTCGCACACGGTCGCGGCCCAGGGCGGCATCGGCGCCTCGCTCGGCAACATGAGCGAAGACAACTGGCACTACCACTTCTACGACACGATCAAGGGCTCCGACTGGCTCGGCGACCAGGACGCGATCGAGTTCATGTGCCGCGAAGCACCGAACGCCGTCTACGAACTCGAACACATGGGCATGCCGTTCGACCGTAACGCCGACGGCACGATTTACCAGCGTCCGTTCGGCGGCCACACCGCCAACTACGGCGAAAAGCCGGTGCAGCGCGCCTGCGCGGCCGCGGACCGTACTGGTCACGCGCTGCTGCACACGCTGTATCAGCAGAACGTCGCCGCGAAGACCACGTTCTTCGTCGAATGGATGGCGCTCGATCTGATCCGCGACGCCGAAGGCGACGTGCTGGGCGTGACCGCGCTCGAAATGGAAACGGGCGACGTCTACATTCTCGAAGGCAAGACCACGCTGTTCGCCACGGGCGGCGCAGGCCGGATCTTCCAGGCATCGACGAATGCGTTCATCAACACGGGCGACGGTCTGGGCATGGCCGCGCGTTCGGGCATCGCGCTGCAGGACATGGAATTCTGGCAATTCCACCCGACCGGCGTGGCCGGCGCGGGCGTGCTGATTACCGAAGGCGTGCGCGG
>NZ_JAAGPN010000564.1:0-1413 GCF_017104805.1 Paraburkholderia sp. Ac-20347
TGCTTCGCCGTCGCTCATCCCGTCGCTCTTCCTGTCACTCGTCGCGGATCAGCGGATCACTCGTAACCGTAAGCGCGCAGACCGGCTTCGTTGTCGGCCCAGCCGCTCTTCACCTTCACGAACGTTTCCAGATAAACCGGACCGTCGAAAAGCTTTTCCATATCGAGGCGCGCCTCGGTGCTGATCTGCTTGAGCTTGCTGCCCTTCTGGCCGATCACCATGGCTTTCTGCGTGTCGCGCTCGACGAGAATCGTCGCGAAAATGCGGCGCAGGCGGCCTTCCTGCTCGAACTTTTCGATGACCACCGTGCTCGTGTACGGCAGTTCGTCGCCGGTCCAGCGGAACACTTTTTCGCGCAGGATTTCGGCGGCGAGGAAACGCTCGCTGCGATCGGTCAGGTCGTCTTCGCCGTAGATCGGCTCGCCTTCAGGCAGATACGGCTTGAGCACATCGAGCAGACGCTTGATGTCGTCCGCGTTCTTCGCCGACAGCGGCACGATCTCGCGGAATTCGCGCAGCTTCTGCACGCCTTCGATAAACGGATAAAGCGTGGCCTTGTCCTTCACGCAATCGATCTTGTTGGCGATCAGGATCGTGGGCGCGTTCGGCGGAATCAGGTCGAGCACCTTCTGGTCGTCGGGACCGAACTTGCCCGCTTCGATCACGAACAGCACGGCGTCGACCGAGCTGAGCGTCGAAGTGACCGCGCGGTTCAGCGAGCGGTTCAGGGCGGTGCTATGGCGCGTCTGGAAACCCGGCGTGTCGACGAAGATGTACTGCGCGTCGTCGGTCGTGTTGATGCCGGTGATGCGGTGGCGCGTGGTCTGCGCCTTGCGCGACGTGATGCTGATCTTCTGGCCGACGAGGGCGTTCATCAGCGTGGATTTGCCAACGTTCGGACGGCCGACGATCGCGACCATGCCGCAGCGAAAACCGGCAGGAGTAGTGGTGGGAGCGTTCATGATCGGATCGGAGAATGGATGCGACAGATTGGATGCAACAGAGGCGGCGCGCGCCAACGACGCGCGCGCTCGACAGGTTCAGTGGCCGGCGTCGGCGGCGCGCACGGGCAGCGCTGCGCCGACATCGGCGCTCGTCTCGACGGAGCCGGACGAGGTGGTGGAGGTGCCATTCGAAGTGCCATTGGACGCGCCGGCGTCGCCAGAAACGCCATTTTGCGCTTCCCGGACGCGCGTGGTGCGCGGCGCGACCGAACTGGCCGACGGAACGCCGTCAAAGGCTTTGTCGGCAGCCTTTTCCGCCGGTTTTTCAGCGCCCTTCTCGGTGCCTTTTTCCTGCACATGCGCGGCGCGAATGACGGCGAGCGGCGCGGCCAGCGACGCCGGCGCACGTTCGCCCGCCTCGCCTGCAGCGGCGGGCACGCCGAGAATCGGGCGGTCGCCACGCGCGCGG
>NZ_JAAGPN010000053.1:0-40090 GCF_017104805.1 Paraburkholderia sp. Ac-20347
TCGCAGCGCCTGGAATTGCTCCTGGGGCGGCGCGCCGCTGCGGTCGTAGTCGTCGGCGAGATTGGCGAACACGCGGCCGAGCAGCGCCGCGCGCTCGATCAGCGCGGCGTGGGTGGCGCGTGTTGCCTCGTCGGCGGCGGAATCGAGCGCGGCGGGCGGAGTGGGGGCGTTCATATGCTTAGCCATCCTTGCTGATACTGAAGCGAACGATTATCGGCAGCGGCCGCGCGCACGGTCAAAGAACGATTCGTGCGAACGGTGCGTGGCGCGCGCTGATTTGCTTTTTCAGTTTTTGTTTTTCTTTTCACGCCGATGCCGCCGCAGCACGCAAATCGGCGCACAAAGCAGAGATGCGCATAACAAAAGTCCAATAACGTGGTTCGTCGCGCGCGCCGCGCTTCTTATACTGATTCGCCCGATACCGCGCATCACGAGGATGGCCGATGTCCGCACTTCAGTCGATTTCCCCCGAGTTTCCGCCGGAATTCGTTTCCGGACGTCACGATGCGCTCACGCTCGATGCAGCGCTGGCCGCGTTGCCCGAGCTTGCCGAGGCGATCGGCGTCGATGCCGCCGCGCGCGAGGCGCGGCGCGAATTGCCGTTCGCGGGCTTCGAGCAGTTCCGCCGCTCCGCGCTCGGACGGCTGCGCCTGCCGGTCGAATGGGGCGGGCTGGGCGGCACGCTGGTCGACGAATTCGACGTGATCGCCACGCTCGCCGCCGCGGACAGCCATATCGCGCACGCGCTGCGTCTGCATTACGACCAGACCGAGGTGCTGCTGCTGTCGCCACGTACGCCGTTCAACGACGTGCAGATTCGCCGCGTGATCGACGGCGCGATTTTCGGCGGCGCATCGACGGAGGCCACGACCTCGCGTCCCGGTGAAATTCAGACCGCGCTGCGCCGCGAAGGCGAGCATTACCGGCTCGACGGCCGCAAATTTTATTCGACGGGCACGGCTTTCGCGGATTACGCGCGCCTGAACGTGCAGGACGACGAGGGCCGCGCGGTGATCGCCGTCGTGCCCGTGAAGCGCGACGGCTTCAGCGTGCTCGACGACTGGGACGGCATGGGTCAGCGCATGACCGCGAGCGGCAGCCTCGTATTCGACGATCTGATCGTCTACGCCGACGAAGTGGCCGCGCGCGATCTGACCACGCTGGTCGGGCGTCACACGGGCGCGCTGCGCCAGCTGCATCTGGTGGCGGTGGCCGCGGGCATCGTGCGCAACGTGGTGAGCGATGCGCGCCGCTATGTGCGCGATCACGGCCGTCCCGCGCTGCACAGCCCCGCGCCGAGTGCGCGCGAGGACGCGTTTATCCAGCAGATCGTCGGCACCTTGTCGGCGCACAGCCATGCGATCGACGCGCTCGTGCGCGAGAACGCGCGCGTGCTGGAGCGCTCGTCCCAGGCAATCCGGAATGGCGATGCCGACGCCGAATCGCTCGTGCTCGAAGGCGCGCTCGCGACCGCGCGCACGCAACTGGTGGTGAGCAAGCTCGCGCTCGAAGCGGGCGAGCGGATGTTCGAGGCGGGCGGTGCGTCGGCGACGTCGCGCGCGCATAACTTCGACCGCCACTGGCGCAATCTGCGCACGATCTTCAGCCACAATCCGCTGCTGCACAAGGCGCGCGTGCTCGGCGACTACGTGCTCAACGACGTCACCACGCATCTCACCGAAGGACGCGTGTTCTGAATCCGCACGCATATCTGCGCAAACAGCGCCTTAATGACTCGAACGGATATGCGTATGGGAATTGCTTGGTTGCCGCGCGGCGCGTGCGCACGTAGATTGGTCTTCTCGATTCCAGACAGGCTTTACGCGTGACCATGACCGCCGCTTCGACTACTGTTTCGACTACCGCTTCGTTCGTCGCCCAGCCGCCCGTCGCGGCGCAACGCTTCGAGATTCGTGCCTTCGATGCGCCGCTGGGCGCGGAAATCATCGGCCTCGATCTCGGCGCGCCGCTCGCCGACGACGACTTCGCGCGCATTCACCGCGCGCATCTCGATCATCATGTGCTGGTGTTTCGCGATCAGCGCATCACGCCCGCGCAACATGTGGAATTCAGCCGCCGCTTCGGGCCGCTGCAGCAACACGTGCTGCATCAGTTTGCGTTGACGGGACATCCGGACGTGCTGATCGTGTCGAATGTCGTCGAGAACGGCAAGCCGATCGGGCTCGGTGACGCCGGTCATTTCTGGCATTCCGATCTCTCATACAAGGAGAAGCCGAGTCTCGGCTCGCTGTTGCATGCGCAGGAATTGCCGTCCGAAGGCGGCGACACGTTGTTCGCCAACATGCATCTCGCGTGGGACAGCTTGCCCGCGCATTTGCGCACGGCCGTCGAAGGTCTGCGCGCGGAGCATACCTATCTCGCGCGCTATGCCGAGCTGCAGGCGCGCAGCCCGTGGCGGCCGAATCTTTCGGCGGAGCAGATCGCGCAGGTGAAGGCGGTCGTGCATCCGGTCGTGCGCACGCATCCGGAAACGGGCCGCAAGGCGCTGTTCGTGAGCGAGCACTTCACCACCCGCATCGTCGATCTCCCCGACGACGAAAGCCGCGCGCTGCTCGACGAACTGTTCGCGCATAGCGTGCGCGCCGAGCATGTGTATCGCCATGTGTGGCGCGAGCACGATCTGGTGTTCTGGGACAACCGCTCGCTCATGCATCTCGCGGCGGGCACGCCCGATCATCTGCGCCGCAAGCTTTATCGGACCACCATCGAAGGCGACGCGCCGTTCTGAGCGTGTGTTTTCAGTTTACGTGCCCTCGCGCGTTTCCAGATAGCGTCCCGGCGTGGTGTCGGTGGCGCGCTGAAACATTTCGATGAACGCGCTCACATTGCCGTAGCCGAGTTCCAGCGCCGTGGCCGTCACGCTGCGGCCTTCCGCGATGCGTTCGAGCGCGCGCAGCAAGCGCGCCTGGCGACGCCATTGCGCGAACGTCCAGCCGGTTTCGGCGACAAAACGTCGGCTCAGCGTGCGCGGCGCGAGCGCGCCCCACGCGGCCCACTCCTCCAGACTGCGTTCGTTGCCCGGATCGGCGGCGAGTGCGTCGGTAATGCGCGCGAGCCGTGCATCGACGGGACGCGGCAAGCCGAGCGGCTCGGCGGGCGCGGCGGCGATTTCATCGAGAATCATCTCGGCGATCCGCGTGCGTGCGGCGTCGAACGCAGCGTCGTCCCACGTCGCGGCGCGGCGCACCGCTTCGCGCAGCAACGGCGTGGCGCGGATCGCGCGCGGCGCGTCGGGCAATCCGGCGCAGCGCGCCTCCGTCACGAACACGCTCCAGCCCGAAAACGGCCCGTGCGAACGCACCGAATGCAGATGATGCGGCGGAATCCAGATCGCATGCACGGCGGGCACGACCCATTGCGCCCCATCTATACCCACAGACACGAGCCCGTTCAGTGCGCCCATCAACTGGCCGCGCGCGTGATGATGCGGCGCACGCGTGCGCGCCGTGCGCTGCGTGAGTTCGCCCGCGGCGAGAAAGGGACCGTGCGTCGCCAGGACGCGGTCGGGCCGGACGATGGGTTCGTGGTTCAGCGGCTGTATGAGTCGCTGTTCGGTGGGTTGGCGCATGCTGTTGCTCCGCGGCGATGGCTGGAATTCGGTATCGAATGGCTGTTATACCGGAGACGGGCCGATTCCGCACGACTAGACTGCCTGTAAGCGATCGATACCGCGCGCGATGACGCAAGCGCCGATCCCTTTTCTCCAGTCATGTTCAAGGAATTCAGATGAAAGCAGCCGTCATTCGCGGCGCGGGCACGCTGCCTGATTACGCCGATTTCGACGCGCCCGCCGCGCTGGCGGGCCATCGCGTGATCGACGTGCGCGCCTGCGCGTTGAGCCGCGTCGCCTATGCGAAGGCTTCGGGCCAGCATTATTCTTCGACGCAGCGTTTTCCGTTCGTGGCGGGGCTCGACGGTGCGGGCCGTCTCGACGATGGCCAGCGCGTCTACTTTTGCATGCCGCGCGCGCCGTATGGCGCGTTGGCGCAGCAATGCCTCGTGGCGGAATCGCTCTACACGCCGATCCCCGATACGCTCGACGACGTCGCCGCCGCGGCGCTCGCCATTCCCGGCATGTCGTCGTGGGCCGCGCTGGTCGAACGCGCGCGTTTCGTCGCGGGCGAGACCGTGCTCGTGAACGGCGCGACCGGCGTGTCCGGGCGGCTCGCGGTGCGTATCGCGAAGCATCTGGGCGCGGGCAAGATCATCGTGACGGGCCGCAATCCAGCGATGCTCGACGCGCTCTGCGAAGCGGGCGCGGATGTCTCGATTGCATTGAATGGCGAGCCGGATGCACTCGCCGCGCAGATCGCGCCGCATTTCGCAGCGGGCGTGGACGTGGTGCTCGATTATCTCTGGGGCGCGAGCGCGCAGGCGTTGCTGGTGACGGCTGCGCGAACCGCGCCGGAAGGACGCGCGTTGCGCTTCGTGCAGATCGGATCGGCGAGCGGCGGGGAGATTGCGTTGCCCGGCGCGGCGTTGCGTGCGGCGCCGATCACGTTGCTTGGCAGCGGCATCGGCAGTGTGACGATGCCGCGTTTGATGGAGTGTGTGCGCGCCGTGTTCGGCGCGGCGCAAGCGGCGGGACTGGCGGTCGAAACGCAGGCCGTGCCGCTCGCGCAGATCGCCCAACATTGGCGCGAGCCTGGCAGCGGCCCGCGCACGGTGTTCACGATCGAGGCCTGAAAAACAGGCTTATTTGCGATCCGCGAACAGCTGGTCGAAGGTGCCGCCATCGGCGAAATGCGTGGCCTGCGCCTTCTGCCAGCTACCGAACACCTGCTCGACCGTGAAGGTCTTGATCGGCTTGAATTCGTCGGCGTGTTTGGCGAGCACGGTCTTGTCGCGCGGACGCAGATGATGTTGCGCGATGATTTCCTGCGCGGCGGGCGAGTACAGATACTCCAGATACGCCGTCGCTTCCTTGCGCGTGCCGCGCTTGTCCACGACCTTGTCGACCACCGTCACGGGCGGCTCGGCCAGCAGGCTCACCGACGGATAGACCGCCTCGAAATCCTTCGCGCCCACGCCCGTATCGATCAGCGAAACTTCGTTTTCGAAGGTCACGAGCACGTCGCCGATACCGCGCTGCGTGAACGTGGTCGTCGCGCCGCGACCGCCTGCGTCGAGCACCGGCACGTTCTTGAGCAGCGCGCGTTCGAAGTCGAGCGCCTGCGCATCGCTCGCGCCTTGCAGCTTGCGATAACCCCACGCCGCCAGATACGCATAACGGCCATTGCCCGAGGTCTTCGGGTTCGCGATCACGACCTGCACGCCGGGCTTCGCGAGATCGTCCCAGTCCTTGATGTGCTTCGGATTGCCCTTGCGCACGAGAAACACCATCGTCGTGGTGTAAGGCGCGCTGGCGTCGGGCAGACGCGTGCGCCAGTTCTTGGGCACGATCTGGCCGCGTTCGGCGAGCAGGTCGATGTCGTTGGGCTGGTTCATCGTCACGACGTCGGCCTGCAGGCCTTGCAGCACGGAAAGCGCCTGTGCGCTCGATGCGCCGTGCGACTGCTTGATCGTGATGGTTTCGCCGGTCTTCTGCTTGTAGTCGGCGATAAAGCTCGCGTTGATGTCTTTGTAGAGTTCGCGCGTGACGTCGTACGAGACGTTGAGCAGCGACGTGTCTGCGTAGGCGAGCGTGGCGGCGAATGCCGAACTGACGACGATGCCCACGCCGAGCCAGCGCGCGGCGCGTTTGAGTGATGCCATGCGAATCCCCGAATGATTGTGATTGGGCGCGGCGCCGGGAGCGATTCGTGTGCGAATGCCGCTTGAGCGCCGGGTGGCCAGCGTTCCATTCTATCGGCAGGTTGTAAGGTGCTTATATCGATCCGTGCTTTGCTTTGCATCGAAACTGCTAAAGCGCTTTTCAGCACGATGCGCGCGTTTAAACGAGTTCGGCGTAACCGTTTGCGCGTGCTTCGTCGGCGAACTGCTCGATGACGGCGTAATCGGCTCGATCGAGACGAGAAAAGCCCTGTAAACGCAGGGTTTTCGCGCGCAGCGCATCGAGCGTGCAGGCGTGGTCGAGCGCATCGCGCAGCAAGGCGGCGTGCGCGACGGGCAGCGTGCGCGAGGCGATGAACGGCAGGCCAGGCGCCGCCGCCGTCATGCCGATCTCGCGTAATGTTTCGAGCATCTCGGGCCGTGCGTCGCGCACATAAGCGAGCGTGACGCAGTCGATGGACGCGACATCCGCTTCGTTCGCGGCGAGCGCGCGCAGCGCATTCCAATGCGAGCCGACGAACGACACCGAGGCAAAGAAACGCTCGCCGCGCACGGACTTCGGAACCGTGGTCGCCACCGCATGACGGAACGCATTCATGCCGCTATGCGAGTCGGTGCTGTTGCAGACCGCGCGCAAACCGCGGCACGCAGCGAGCGACGTCGCGCCGTTCGCATACGCTTGCGCCGACACGAGCAGCACGCTGCGATACCACGCGCCTTCGCAACCGGGCGCGTTGAACACCGGCGTCGCGAGCAAATGCACCTGCCGGTCGAGCCCGAGCATGCGATACGGAAAGCCGCAGGTTTGCGACATCAGCAGGTCGGGGCTGCGCCATAGCGCGAACAGATCGCCGAGCGGTTCGTCGAGCAACGCGATGCGCTCGCGCACGCCAGCGCGGCGCGCGAATTCGCCGAGCGCATCGCGCAGGAAGGCGCGCCATAGCATGCCGTGCTGCGGCGTGACGTTGTACATCGGCAGGGCGGCGATCCCGTGCGTCATCGTGTCAATCCTGCGTCAATTCTGCTAA
Organism: Paraburkholderia sp. Ac-20347; assembly: GCF_017104805.1. Lineage (NCBI taxonomy): Bacteria > Pseudomonadati > Pseudomonadota > Betaproteobacteria > Burkholderiales > Burkholderiaceae > Paraburkholderia > Paraburkholderia sp. Ac-20347. The sequence goes on from NZ_JAAGPN010000053.1 coordinate 6,783, forward strand.
TGCCACGAGCATATAACGATTCGCGAATCCGTTATTGGAACGCGGCGCGTGCGCTTTTTATACTCGCCTTTCATTCTGTATTCGCACCACACCACACGGGAAAAAACAATGAAGAAGACATGGCTCGCCGCTGGACTCGTCGCATTCACGGCTCTGACTTCCGGTCTCGCGCACGCAGATCGTCTCGACGACATCAAGAAGGCCGGCGTGCTGCGCGTGGCCACCTTCGACAGCAATCCGCCGTTCGGTTTCGTCGATCCGGCCACGAATCATATTGTCGGTCTCGACGTGGATTATGCGCGCGCCATCGCCGACAAACTGGGCGTGAAGCTCGAATTGCAGCCGACCAATCCCGCCAACCGCGTGCCGTTCCTCGTTTCGCACAAGGTCGATCTCGTGCTCGCGAACTTCACGATTACCGACGAGCGCGCGAAGCAGGTCGATTTCAGCATTCCGTATTTCTCGTCGGGCCAGCAGTTTCTCGCGAAGAAGGGCGTGCTGAAATCGCCGGATCAGATTTCGAGCCTGCGCATTGGCGTGGACAAGGGCACGACGAACGAAATCACGGTGCGCGAGAAATATCCGCAAGCCACGCTCGTCGCGTATGACGATACGCCGTTCGCGTTCGCCGCGCTGCGTACCGGCAACGTGCAGGCGATCACGCAGGATGGCCCGAAACTCGTCGGCCTGCTCGCCAACGTGCCCGATAAACAGAATTACGAAATCCCGCCGTTCACGATTTCGAACGACTATATGGGCGTGGGCATTCCGAAGGGCGAGCCGCGTCTGACGTCGTTCGTCAACGACACGCTGCGCGGTCTCGAAGCCAACGGCACCGCGCTGACGATTTATAACCGCTGGTTCGGCCCGACGACGAAGACGCCGCTCGCGCGCACCTTCAAGATCGGCGACAAGGTCTGATGCATTCGTATCTGGCTGCATTGCAGGCCGATCTCCCGCTCGCGCCGAAGTATCTGCTGTGGCTCTGGCAGGGCTTTGGCGTGACGCTGGGCGTGACGCTGTGCGCCGCGCTCGCATCGACCGCGCTCGGCGTGCTGATCGCGCTCGCGCGGCAAGCGCGCGTCGCGGTGTTGCGTCGCGCGGGTCATGCTTATGTGACGGCGTTTCGTAATTCGCCGCTGCTCGTGCAATTGCTGTTCTGGTATTTCGGCGCGGCCACGTTGCTGCCGGATGCGTGGATGCAATGGCTCAATACGCCGCACGTATTGGCGACGCCGCTGGTCGCGCTGCGCTGGCCGTCGTTCGAATTCGTGGCGGCGTGGCTCGGGCTCACGTGTTATACGGCCGCGTTTATCGCGGGCGAAGTGGAGGCGGGCATTGCGGGCGTGGCGCTCGCGCAGCGTCAGGCTGCAGCAGCGCTCGGATTGACGCCGTGGCAATCGTTTCGTTATGTCGTGCTGCCACAGGCGATTCGCATCGCGTTGCCGCCGCTTTTCGGGCAATACATGAATCTGGTAAAGAATTCCTCGCTGGCGATGGCGATTGGTCTCGCTGAATTGTCGTACGCGTCGCGTCAGGTGGAGACGGAAACGTTTCAGACCTTCGCGGCATTCGGCATTGCGACGCTGCTTTATATTGGCGCGATTGCGCTGCTCGAAGCGGTGCTGCATTGGCGGCAATACGCACGCTCGGCCACGCGGGGAGCACGCTGATGATGCCGTGGCACGTTTTCACGGCGAATCTGCCGTATCTGCTCGTCGGCGCTTTTCCCGACGGCCCGCTTGGCGGCGCGGCGCTCACGCTCGTGCTGGCGATCACGTCCGCGCTGGCTTCTGCGTTGCTGGGCCTCGCGCTCGGCATTGCGCTGGCGCTCGCATCCGGCCCGCTGCGCGCGCTGCTGCTGCTCGTGATCGGCTTCTTCCGCGCGATTCCCGTGCTGATGCTGATTTTCTGGACGTTTTTCCTGCTGCCGGTGATTTTTCACATCGACGTGCCGGGTCTCGCGGCCGTGGTCTGCGCGCTCTCGCTGATCGGCGGCGCGTATCTCGCGCATTCGGTGCATGCGGGCATCGTGGCAGTGGGCGACGCGCAATGGCAGGCGGGACAGTCGCTTGGCTTTTCGCGTTTCGCGGCGCTGCGCTATGTGGTGCTGCCACAGGCTTTGCGCATCATGGCGCCTTCGTTCGTGAATCAATGGGTGTCGCTCGTGAAAGACACGTCGCTTGCCTATATCGTGGGCGTGGGCGAACTGTCGTTCGTCGCCACTCAGATAAATAATCGGCTGATGATTTATCCGATTCCGATTTTCCTGTTTGTCGCCGCGTTGTATCTCGTGATGTGCACGGCGCTCGACCGCGTGGCGATGTCCTTGCTCGTCCGCACGCGGCGCGTGAAAGCACGCGCGTTCGAAACGGCGGCCGCCGCGCCCTGAGCGGCGCGGTTTGAAAATCTCTCTCGCCGATTTTTAAAATCCCGACATATCGCGCTACTATCCTTCAACCGTGTTTATTTTGGAGGATCGGTAAAAGTGAAGTACGAAAACGCCTTGCAGAGTGCGATTAAAGGGCGGCTCGAGCGCGCGATGGAACTGGCCGAGCTGTTTGGCCTGTTCATTATCGGCATTGGCACCGTGGCGGCGATGGTGCACCTGATCTGGCGGATGGTGAATTCCGATGGCGTCACCCTCACCGATCTGCTGCTGATGTTCCTGTACCTCGAGGTGTTCGCGATGGTCGGGCAATATCTGAAGGCGGGGCAATTGCCGGTGCGTTTCCCGCTGTATATCGCCATGGTATCGATTGCACGAGACCTGATTCTGCGTGCGGGCGCGAATTCGGAAATCCATTTGCTGGCTTCCTCGGGCGCGATCGTGCTGATCGCCGTGGGGGTTCTGCTGATTCGCTTTGGTCAGGCGAAATACCCGAGCAGCACCGACGACAACAGCAAGAAGCACGAGTCGAAGAAAGCCGAAAGCGTTTGATGCGCTTTTATCGGTAGTCGGGCACCGGGCGCCGAATCGCCCGGTGCGGCAATTCGGCGCAGCTCGCGAGATCCGCGTGCAATTCCCTCAAGCGAGCGCAGTTACGCCCGCCTCTTTCGTCTCTCCGGTTGCATCGCCTGCACGCTCGCAGACCTCGTTTAACGACGCGCGCAAGGCGCGTCTCAGCGCGACCCAATCGGCGTCGTCCGGATCGAGCGTGCCTCGCGGACGCGGCAGATCGACCGGCACGATGCGATGAATGCGGCCCGGATGCGGCGCGAGCACGACGATACGATCCGCGAGTGCAATGGCTTCGTCGATATCGTGCGTCACGAATACGATGGTCGTTTTCGCGTCGAGCCAGAGATCGGCGAGAAAGCGCTGCATCGATGTGCGCGTGAACGTATCGAGCGCGCCGAACGGTTCGTCCATCAAGAGCAGATCGGGTTGAGTCGCAAGCGATCGCGCGATTGCCAGCCGCTGTTGCATGCCGCCGGAAAGCTGGGCGGGCCAGCTTCGCGCATACGCCCCGAGGCCCACACGATCGAGCAACGGCGTGCGCGTTCGCGGCGCGTATTGCGAGGCACGCCGGCCAGCTTGAGACCGAATGCGACGTTGTCTTCGACGCTCAGCCACTCGAACGCGCTATAGGATTGAAACACCATGCCGCGCTTCGGCGCTGCGTGCGAGAAGCCAACAGTGCCGCGATCCTGCACGCTCAATCCCGCCAGAATGCGCAGCAGTGTGGACTTGCCGCAGCCCGATGGTCCGAGCAGCACGAGAAATTCGCCCTGGGCGACGTCGAGCGTGAGGTTCTCTAGAACCGCGCGAGATGTATTGCCGTGTTGAAAGTGCTTCGAGAGCCCTTCGATACGGATGGCCGGGACGCTCATGATGCAGTTCCTTGTTCGCGATGCACGCGTCGATACGGAAAGAGCCAGCGACCGATCGCCGCCATCGCGAGATCGCTCGTGATGCCCACCACGCCGATCGAAAAGATACCGACAAAAATCGTCGATACATCGAGAAAGCGCGAGGCGCGCAAGATCTGGAAGCCGACGCCGCTATTGGCCGACACCAGTTCCGCCACGACGATATAGCTCCATGCCCATCCGAGCACCACGCGCAGGTCCGACCAGATCAACGGCCGTGCCGCCGGCCAGATTACGCGGGTGACGAGTTGCAGGCGCGAAGCACCGAGCAGTTGCGCGGTGTCGATCAGCTCGGCGCGTACGCTGAGCGTGCTGTTCATCACGAGCAGGGCAAGGTGGAAGAACGTGCCGAGCCAGACGACCGCGAACTTCTGCGCGTCGTCCACGCCGAGCCACAGCACGAGCAAGGGCACGAACGCGGTCGCGGGCATGTAGCGGATAAAGCCCAGCAGCGGCTCGAAGGCGGCGCGCGCCATTTCCCACGCACCCATCGCGACGCCCAGCGGCACCGCGAGCAACGCGGCGATGCCGAAGCCCACGATCACGCGATACAGGCTCGCGAAGAGGTCATCGGCGAACTGTTCGTGCGCGTAGAACCGCCAGGCGGTGCTCAGCACACTGGCGGGCGAGGGCAGAAACATCGGATCGATGAAGCCCGTGCTGCTCGCGGCGAGCCACGCCGCGAGCAGCAGGACGAACACGATGGCGCTTGCCGCGCCGCGCGCGACACGAGGTGTGTTCTGGCGGACGGCGAATAGATTCAGGGAAGCCATACGTTAAGCCTTTCGATGCCACACGCGCCGGTCAGTGCTGCGCGGTCGCGGCTTCGAACGGCTGCGTGTTCAGGAGCACGGTGGGATTCTGGTCGCTCTTGAGCAGGCCCGCATCGCGATAGAACGTGACGCCGCGCGCGACCACTTTGCGAATACCCTGTTGGTCGAGCAGATAGTGACGGTTGGCGTCGGGCGACGCGAAGTGGATGACTTCGAGTTCGCGCTTGAGTTCGTCGACCGAAATACCGAGCGCCTTGGCGATCACGCCGTCGGCTTCCTCTTCGTGTGCGTGCCAATACGCGTACGCGTCGTTATACCCTTCGATGAAACCCGTCACGTCCTTGGGCCGATTCTTGATGACATCCGAGCGCAAGGCCAGCGTGTCGGCGATCAGGCCCGGCTTGCTGCGCGTATCGACGAGAATATGGCCGCCCGGGCGCTTGTCGGCCTTGGAGAGCCAAGGCTGCCACGTAGCGGCGACGTCGACCTTGCCGGCCACGAAGGCTGCGCCCGCGTCGGCGCCTTTCATGCTCAGCAACTTGACGTCCTTGAGCGGAATCTTGTTGTCGGCGAGCACGTTGAGCAGAAAGAAGTAGCCGGGCGAGCCTTCTTCCACGGCGATGGTCTTGCCGCGTAGTTGCGACGGTTGCGTGATTTGCGCCGTGCTGATGATGCCCTCGCCGCCGGCCGAGAAACTGATGCCCAGCACCTGTTGAAGTTGCAGCTTGGCCGCGTCGTAAAAGATGAAGGTGTCGACCGTCGTGACCCAGCCGTCGAGACGCTTGCCTGCAATGGCGGCGGCCGTCGAAGCCTTGTCTTCGGTGTTGACGATCCGCACGTCGGTGCCATGGGCCTTGAAAAAGCCCTTTTCCTGAGCGAGATAGAGTAGGCCATAACCCGCGTAGGTGTTCAGTCCGATGGAAAGCGGTGCAGGCGTTTCGGCGTGTGCGCCGAATGAAAGACCAATCAGGCTCGTCGTAACGAGTGCGCGGGCAAGCAGGGATTTGAGTTTCATCGTGGATTAATCGCGTGTGAGAAGACAACGTGGCACAACTTTATATAATGTTGCGTTTTAATAGTCAGGATGCCGTACGAATTGATTCAAGCAGGCGACCGAAGCCGGACACAGGATCGGCGATACCTGTGCGCCGCAAGAGATCCCAGGCGAGCGCCTGATTGCTGGCGATCACCGGCTTGCCGATGCGCGCTTCGATTGCCGATAGCACGGACGAAACGCGCAACGCCGTGCAAGAAATAAACACGCCGTCGACGTCGGTTTCGCCGAGCGCGCCAGCCGCTTCGAGAATGGCTTGCGGCGCGACGCGGCAGATCGTCGGGTCGTGGGTCTGGCGAAACGTGCCGCACACGGGAACCTGGACGCCGTGCGCTTCCAGCGCGCGCCGGATCGATTCGCTGACGGCATCCGGGTAGGGCGTCAGCAACGCCACGCGCTTCAAGCCAAGGGCGGCGAAGGCCGCGAGCGCCGCGGAAAACGGGTCGACGGTGACGATGCCGGGGCGTACCGCATGAATCGCGGCCGCGACGCGCTCCGCACCGATGGCGATCGTGCCTGACGTGCAGCCGAAAGCAATCGCGTCCAGCCGTTCTTCGGGCAGCAGCAGTCGCGCTGCCGCGGGAATACCCGCTTCGAGTCGGGCGAGGCCGTCCACCGTGAGGTCGCCGTCGATGGCGATGCGGCTCGCAAACACGCCGACGCCCTCGACCGGCATCATGCGCGCGAGTTCTCGTTCGATCACCACGTCGCTCGCGAGTGTGATGAGGCCAATCGATGCGCGAGCGATGGGGCCGTCGTCGGAGATGACGCGCATGCTGCGCCAGTCGGAAAGAGTCATGTCGAAAAAGCGTGGAAGGAGTCGGACTCGTGCGACTTTGTGCAGATCATCGGCTGCAACGTCGCTGAGTGATACCTGAGAAAACTTAACGTCCCACGGTTTTCATGCCTAATGATTAATTGTTCAATCGTTATCGCAGATGGCGACTTTCATGAAATATCTTTGAAAATCAATAGTCCGGATATCAGGAGGCGTGACGAAGACACTTCGGTAAATTTCGATAGATGAGAAAAATTTGAATGTGGGCGTTGGCGCACCAGGGCCGGGCACGAAGAAGGGAATGCGGCGGGGCGGTGCTCGGGGCGAGAGTCGCTGGTGACGGCATGTCAGAACGGCTCACGCCATGGACGCAGATCCAGTTCCTGTGTCCACGCGCTGCGACTCTGGGTGTGCAAATGCCAGTAACTGTCGGCGATGGCGTCGATCTGCAGCAGTCCGTCCGGGCCCGCATCGTCGACGCGTTGGGGCGCTGCGCTGCGCAGTCGGTCGCCGTCGATACCTCCGTCGATCACGACGTGCGCGACATGGACGCCGCGCGGCCCGAATTCGCGCGCGAGGCTCTGGGATAGCGAGCGCAAGCCGGCCTTGGCGGCCGCGAAGGCGGCAAAAGGTGGACGTCCGCGTAGCGAAGCCGTCGCACCCGTGAAAATGAGGCTGCCAGCACCGGAAGGGGCGCTGGTTGCGTCGGCGGCATCGAGCAGAAGCGGCAAGGCCGCTCGCGCAAAGATGAAACCGCCAAGCACATTGGTGCGCCATGCGGCTTCGAACTGGCCAACTTCGAGTTCGAGCGCAGGCGCGCGCACCGCATTGCCTGCATTGAAAATAGCGCTGCGCAGCGTGCCGTATTCACGCAGCTGCGCGGCGACCTGCGCGATATCCTGTTCGTCCGTGACGTCGCCGGGCGCGGAGATGGCGCGACCGCCCTGCGCGCGGATATCGGCGGCGATGGCTTCGACGCGCTCAGCCGTGCGTCCGGTCAGGACCACCGTGAATGCTTCGCGTGCGAAGCGCCGGGCCAGCGCAGCACCGAGTCCGGCACTCGCGCCGACACCGGCAATCCACGCCAGCGGTGCGGAAGAGGAGGAGAGTTCGCTCATGTTGATTCACGCCGGTTGTCGCGCGCGATTGTTCAAATGAGCGAAGCGTCATAGGGCGATTTACGCGCGCAACCCATGCCATCGCATTCGGGCGATGGTGTCGACGCTCCCCAGGGAAGGCCAGGCGCCTTTAGATCTTGCCGACCAGATCGAGCGAGGGCGTCAGCGTTTGCGCGCCGGGTGTCCACTTCGCCGGGCACACTTCGCCCGGATGCGAAGCCACGTATTGCGCGGCCTGCACCTTGCGCAGCAGTTCTTTCGCGTCGCGGCCAATGCCGTTGTCATGCACTTCGTAGAGCTTGATCTTGCCTTCCGGATCGATCAGGAAGGTGCCGCGCAGTGCGAGACCTTCTTCCTCGATCAGCACGTCGAAATTGCGGGCGAGCGTGGCAGTCGGGTCGCCGACCAGCGGGTATTGCACCTTCGCAATGGTGTCCGAGGTATCGTGCCAGGCTTTGTGCGTGAAATGCGTATCGGTGGAGACGCCGTAGATTTCGACGCCGAGTTTCTGGAATTCCGCGTAGTGATCGGCGAGATCGCCCAATTCGGTCGGGCAGACGAAGGTGAAATCGGCCGGATAAAACACCACCACCGACCATTTACCTTTGAAGTTTTCGTCGCTGACAGGCACGAACTTGCCGCCGTGGTAGGCCGTGGATTTGAATGGCTTGACCTGCGTGTTGATGAGCGACATAGGATTTCCTTGAAGTGATCTTGCAGCGGATATCGGCCGCATGAATGTGTGCCTGATGCATGATCGGGCGCTAGCTGATATAGAGACTAGACGAGCGTGACGCCCGCAGGAAGCGATCTTTTTTTGTATGGAATCCGCGAATGCAGAAAAGCGATTCACCGCGGAATCGCTCGATTCATACGGGTTTTCGAGTCAGGTCGACGCGCGGCGTGCTGGTGAGCTTCTACAGCGTGCCGGGCCGCGGGTCGGGCACGAAACCATCGCGATTGGGCATGCGCACGGCGGCGAGCGAGTGCGCATCCAGACGGGCGTCATCGGGCACAATGCCGTTGCGGTTGAGGATCCATGCGCTCACCGCATACACCTCGTCTGCACTCAGCGATTGCGGCGCGTTATAGGGCATCGCGCGGCGGATATAGTCGAATAGCGTGGTCGCATAAGGCCAGTAACTGCCGACCGTACGCTTCGGGGCGGCGCTCCTGAGCGTGCCGCTGCCGCCCACCAGGGGATCGCCTATCAAGCCTTGACCCTGAGCGCCGTGACAGGCCGCGCATTTTTGTGCGAAGACCTGTGCGCCGGTCTGGACGTCGCCGCTGCCTGGCGGCAGCCCGCGCCCGTCCGGCGCAATGTCGATGTCCCAGGGCGCGATGGCCGATGCAGCCAGCGGTGTGCCGATTCCCCCAATGGTGGACGGCACGGCGGCGGTTTGCGTCGTCACGGCCGGCGTGCAGGCGCCCGTGACCAGCGCGGTCGCGGCGACGAGTGGCGTGAGCAGCTTACGCATTGGTGACGCTCCCGTCAGCGCCGACTCGCCAGGATTGAATGCCGTTGTAGTGGTAGTAAGAATTCAGGCCGCGTGCCGCGACGAGCGCTTCGCGCGTGGGCTGGACGTAGCCCGTGGAGTCGGTGGCCCGCGAGAGCAGCGTGGCCGGGCCGCCTTGCCATGTCCAGTCGAAGGTGAAGCGCGTGAGCGCGCGGTCCCGCACGGGCGCTTCCAGACGCGCGCTCTGCCAGTTGACGCCGCCATCGGTCGAGACTTCGACGCTGCGGATCGTCCCGCGTCCCGACCATGCCAGGCCGACGACGGGATAGTAGCCGTGCCGCGTCAGACGCTGTCCCGGCGACGGACGCGTGATGACCGATTTCGCATCCATTTCGAACGCGAACTGGCGAGCACGGCCATCGGGTAACAGCCCGGTGTATTTCGAGGTTTCCTCACGGGTTTCGAGCGGACCGTCCACTACCTTCAGGCGGCGCAGCCATTTCACGTGCGTGTTGCCTTCATAGCCGGGCACGATCAGCCGCAGCGGATAACCGTTTTCCGGACGCAGCCGCTCACCGTTTTGTGCATAGACCACCAGCGCCCGATCGAGGATGGCATCGAGTGGCAGTGATCGAGTCATCGCGGCGGCATCGGCGCCTTCAGCGAGTATCCAGCGCGGCGACGCGCCCGGCGCGACCGGAGTGCTGCCGCCGACCGCCTCGAGCAACGTCGAAAGCCGTACGCCGGTCCATTCGCAGCACGACAGCAAGCCGTGAGTCAGTTGCAGCGGCAGTCCGCTCGGTCCTTTCCATTCGCTGGCTGTGTTGCCCGAGCACTCCATGAAATGGATACGCGATTCCGAGGGCAGACGCAGCAGATCGTCCATCGTGAAGAGCTTCGGTTCCGTCACCCGTCCGTGAACGGCGAGGCGGTGCGCGTCCGGATCGATATCGGGCACGCCGCCGTGATGGCGCTCATACACGAGACCGTTGGGCGTCAGCGTTCCGTGCAGATCAGCCAGCGGCGTGAGCGAAGAAGCAGCACCGGGCATCGGCCACTGACGTGCCGCGCGACGCACCACATGCGACTCGAACGAAGACGGCAGCCCATAAGGGTGAGTCAGGATCGGCGCGCCCGGCGTGCGTGTCCACGGTGGTACGTCGAGCGGTTCGAGCAACTGTGCCGAAGGAGCGCTGGCCATCGCGACCCGGGCCTGTGAGACGGCCAGCGCCGAAATTGCAGCACTGCCCAGCAGGCGGCGTCTGCGAGCCGAGGCGGGTGAGCCGTCAGCGGAAGACGCAGGTTTGCGATCGGAAATAAGGCGCATGAGTCGTGTCCCGGCGAGGCCGCTATCGGCAAAGGGGGCAGTATATGAGTTGCGTGCGCGCCGACTAATAGCGTTTAAAACTACGTTTATATCTGAACGCGATTACGCCGAGACGGTGTAGCAGCTAAAACGACGCGGTCACGGACGGGGTTCATTCTGGCGTGCGGAAGTAAGCGGTTCGCGCGCGTGAGTTTCAACCGCGCGAGCATCGTACACCGCGTTGACGGGCCGCCTGTCGGCCCGACGCAGGCGCCGAATCGGCTGTCGACGCCCGAGCGCTTGCCCGTACGATATTGATCTGTTTGAATCTTCTTATTGCAGCAAATCTCATCTGAAATGATTCCTGCCGCCGATTGCAGTACGCCTTGTCGTTCGGTGTCCCTTGAGACAGAGCGCTTGCGGCTCACCGTTCCAACGCTCGATGACTTTGAAGCGCTGTATTTGATGTGGTCGGATGCCGATGTCGTTGCCCAGGTGCTAGACCGTCCGCTGACCGAGGAAGAAGTCTGGGCGCGTCTGCACCGGATAGTGGGGCACTGGGCGCTCCTGGGTTTCGGACACTGGGTCGTGCGTGAGCGGCACACTGGAGCATTCGTGGGTGAACTCGGGTTTTTCAGATTCAAGCGAAATCTCGGTGCGGAATTCGATAACACCCATGAAACAGGGTGGATGTTTACCCGAAAGTCGCAGGGACGAGGATATGCCACTGAAGCCGCGAAGGCGGCTTTGTTATGGCTTGAGCGGGAACATGACGGGATGGAAACGGTGTGCCTCATTCCTCCCGGCAACCGCGCGTCGCTTGGTTTGGCGGGAAAGCTCGCTTACGCCATAGAGCGCGAAGTCGTCTATCGAGAGAAAACAATGCTGATCCTGCGACGCGATTCCAGGCGGGTTCAACGCTCATTGGATTGACTGTCTTGGCGTCGCTCCCACCACTTCGAATGAGAACAGGGTTATTTAGCGCGTGCGATGATCCTTTTAATCACGAATATCACGACCATGAGCGCAAACGCTATCGCTGGGAGATCGAGGAGAAGGTACAGTTCCACCACCCCGCGGAACTCGCCTGGCGCCGTTGCATGAAACACCTCGTGCCACGGCTGGCTTTTCCGTTCAATGCCATAAACCACTCCGAACATCGCGGCCCGGGCTAACTGATAATTAATGAAACCTAGCCAGCCGAGCAGGAACAGCCCTCCAGAAACGGCTGTCGCCGTACCCGTTTCCTTGTTTATCCATTCTTTCCTTGAAGAAGACATCGCCTATCCCCGGTTCGATTTCTAATTTATGGTTGTTGAAATGGCGCGTTGTGGCTTTTCCCAAGGCATTCAATGCGCCAAAGCATCCGTGTACTGGTGCCATAGTACACGGACGCCTTGGCGCCGCGAACGATCTTTGGATTTTCGGGGCGTCGTGGCAAACGACTGCTTCTCGCCAAGACACGCCGACACATCGCGCGTGCAACAACTTCGTAAGCGTGGCCGGCGTTGGGTCGTTGTGGCTCGCTAACTAGTCGTGAGCGACGGCGGCTGCGTTCGTGGCGAGCGTTTCGAGCAGCGGCTGTGCCAGATGCACTATTTGCCAGGGCGAGCCAGCGTGCGCGTGCGGGGAATCCGGCGCTTGCTCCGATAGCAACGTGCGCGTGAACGCCCACTTTTCCGTGTCTATGCTAACAACCGATACACAGACATCCGGGTGGGCCGCACGTTCGCTGTTGCGGGCGATTTCATTGGCGATCGCCTCATCCAAATCCGCATCGATATCGATGAGAATCGTCTCGATGTAGGCGAACTGTGCACTACTGGCCGGACCTTTCGAGGCGTCCAGAACGCTCTGTGCGTAAATGGGCGCGCGCCCGAAGCTATTGGTCACATTCCGGTAACGTCCTGTGGCGAGGAAGTCGCGGAATGCCGCATCATCGCGCCAGAGGTATTGCGAAGCATAATTAGACTCTTGAGCGCCATAACGTCCTGCTTCGCGCAAGAGGAACGCTTTGTAGAAGAGATTGGGCGCTGCGTCCCACAGCGAGCCGCGCTGTTTTGCACGAAGATGGATCTTGCTCGTATCGTAGTCGGTCGGAAGGCGGTGGCCATAAAAAACGGTCAGCATCGGGAATTCTCCTTTCAATGACGTCGTATTCGGGGCGGACGGCTGACACAAGCGTAGCAGCGGTGTTCGCGGTGAAATAGCGATCACGGACTGTTTCAGTGATTCGATTTCTTTATGGATAGGTAATGAAGAATCTCGACGTAGAAGCGGTTCAGGCCTTTGTTTTGGTCGCCGATCTGAAGAGCTTCACGCGTGCGGCGCATGTGCTGGACACGACGCAGGCCGCGGTCAGCTTACGCATCAAGCGTCTCGAGGCGCAGCTTGGGCGGCGACTCATCGAGCGCACGTCGCGTCACGTGCGATTGTCAGTAGACGGCGACACGTTCCTTTCTTCCGCACACGCGTTCGTAGCGGCGCACAAAGAAGCGATTGGGGCGTTCGGCGAGCGGCGTCGAAAACTGGTGATTGGCATGAGTCACCATGTGGTGGGCGCAGAGCTTCCGATGCTTGTGCGGAAATTGAGTTCCGAAAACCCGAATGTCGTCATGGAACTTCGCATTGCTGCCTCACGCGATCTTCTTTTCGACTACGACAAAGGCATTCTGGATGCCGCTATCGTCCTGCAATACGACAGTCGGCGACTGGATGGACAACAAATCTTGAAAGAAGAGTTCGGATGGATGGCGTCCGCAGATTTCCGGTACGACTCGTCGTTGCCGTTGAAGCTTGCAACGCAGGCTGCACCTTGTAGCGTGCGTCAGATGGCGATCGATGCTCTCGACGAGGCCGGTGTTTCGTGGGAGGAAGTGTTCGTCGGCGGGGGTGTGGCCACAATCGGCGCGGCTGTTGCTGCCGGGGTTGCCGTCGCAGCGCTCGGCCGTCGAGTTGCGCCTGCCGGAACAATAGACATCGGCGATCAATATGGCTTGCCGCGGCTGTCTGGCCGCGATGTTGTCTGCTATAGCGCCAAAAGGGATGAGCAGACGAAACATATCCTGCGCGGCTTGGGCGACGCGTTGCGCGCTGTTTCTGTAAGGTGAGCGTATCAAATGGCGGAGCGGACGCGCATGAGGAGAAGCGGCCTAAAACGTGCGCTCAACTGTGCATCGACGCAGTAGCGGAAAAATCGCAATCCCGGCGACGTCATTTGCTTAGCGTGGAAGATTACTTCGGGGAATGCAATCGGAACGGTAACATTTTCCTTCCGCTCGACTGACGATGGACCGCGAAACATGACCCGATTCGACCGCCGCCGTACCGTACTTGCCGCGCTGGGCGCCACGCTTGCAAGCGCCGCGTTGCCCGCCTGGGCGAAGTATCAACCCGATCAATTCCGCATCGGTTATCAAAAGGCCGCGAGCACGCTGGTGCTGCTCAAGGCGAACGGCGCGCTCGAAAAGCGCCTCGCACCGCTCGGCATCAAGGTGACGTGGAACGAGTTTCCGGCCGGGCCGCAACTGCTCGAAGGCTTGAATGTCGGTGCGATCGATTTCGGTTATGTGGGCGAAGCGCCGCCCGTATTCGCGCAGGCCGCGGGCGCGGATTTCGTCTATACCGCCTACGAAGTGCCGACGCCGCATGCCGAAGGTCTGGTGGTCGGCAAGCAATCGCCCATCAAGACCGTGGCCGAACTCAAGGGCAAGAAAATCGCCTTGAACAAGGGGTCGGACGTGCACTGGTTCCTCGTCGCGCTGCTGCAGAAGAACGGCATCGCGCTGAGCGACATTCAGCCTGTCTATCTCGCGCCCGCCGATGCGCGCGCTGCGCTGCAAAGCGGTTCGATCGACGCGTGGGCGGTGTGGGATCCGTTCCTCGCGGCCGTGGAGGCGCAGGACGGCGCCCGTCTCATCGCCGACGCGAGCGGCATCGCGCAGCATCATCAATTCTTCCTGAGCCAGCGCGAATTCGCGCAGAAGCGCAAGGACGCGATTGCCATCGCGCTCGACGAACTCGGCAAAACGGGACAATGGGTTCGCGCCAATCCTGCGGCCGCTGCTGCACAACTCGCGCCGATCCAGGGTCTCGACGCCGCGATCATCGAAAGCGGGCTCAAGCACTATGCGCATATCTACAAGCCGATCGACGCCACCGTGATCGCGCAACAGCAGCAGATCGCCGATACCTTCTACGAACTCAAGCTGATTCCACGCAAGATCGTGACGAAGGATGCCTTGCTCGCTTGATACGCGAACGGGGGCGTCGCGCTAGCACAATTTGCGTGAAGGCGGCAGTTTCTGGAGGAATTCGCAGAAGCGGGTTTCAGAACCACGGCCCCGAATAGCCGAGCCGCTAACACGGCACCCATCGGGAGACCCTGCGATCACGCAGGGCTCCATTCAACATCGTCTCCAGCCAGGCCCCTGAGCCGCTGCGCGCCGGGTTCGTTTGGCACATGCAGTCGCGGCTATCGATGCCGGTCCCTCCCGGCGGCGACACTTCCACAATCTCCAATGATGCGCTGCGTGCCCTTGGCCACGCCAGGTCTGCGCGCCATCCAATCCCCGTCCGTGAGATTCACCTTGCTGCGGGGCATGCCGGTGCATTCCGTGATTACACGGAAAACTCTCGCGCACGAGGCCACTCAGCGTCAAAAGGCCGAGGACGACGAGCAATCTTTCCCTAATTTGTTGATATTCAGGGTTTTCATCGGGCCGAGCTTGCCGCCACCAAACCAGCATTCGATTGCGTTTCACGACCGCGACATCTCGCCACCCCAGGGTTTTTGACAGGTTTGCAACAAGTGGTGCAACAAAGTACAGTGGCGCAACAAATGTATTCGTAAGCCTGTTGCCGGCTGCTCGCATGAGCGGCCAAAAAGGAGCGTCGCAATGAAACGTACGAAGCTGACCGGCTGGATCGTGATCGGCATGCTATTGGGGATTGCCGTGGGTTACGGCTGCCATCGCGCGATTGGCGACGCGCAGAGCCTGAAGTCGGTCGCAGACGGGTTCGCGCTCGTCACCGACCTGTTCCTGCGGCTCATCAAGATGATCGTCGCGCCGCTGGTGTTCACCACGCTCGTGGTGGGCGTCGCGAAGATGGGCGACGCGAAGGCGGTCGGACGCGTGGGCGTGCGCACGCTCGCGTGGTTTCTCGGCGCGACCTTTGTTTCATTGCTGCTCGGGGCGCTGGTCGCGAACTGGCTGCAGCCCGGCGCGGGGCTGAATCTGCCGCTGCCCGATTCGCACGCCGCCACCGGCATTCAACCGGGCGCGATTTCGATCCGCGAGTTCGTCACGCATCTGGTGCCCAAGAGCGTCGTGCAGGCCATGGCCGAAAACGAAATCCTGCAGATCGTGGTGTTCGCGGCGTTCTTCAGCCTCGGCATCATCGCGATCGGCGAACAGGCGAAAGGCATCGTCAAACTGCTCGAGCAGATTTCGGCGGTCATGTTCAAGGTGACGGGCTACGTCATGGCGTTCGCGCCGGTTGCCGTGTTCGCGGCGCTCGCGCACGTGGTCGCCGTTCAGGGGCTGGGCGTGCTGCTCAGTTACGGGCGTTTCATGGGCGTGTTCATTGGCGCGCTGGTGCTGCTGTGGTGCGCGATCGTGGCGGCGGGCGGTCTCGTGATCGGTGGCCGCGTGTTCGGACTCGTGCGCTCGGTGCGTCTGCCGATGCTGCTGGCGTTCAGCACGGCGAGCAGCGAATCGGCGTATCCGAAGCTGCTCGAACAACTCGAACGCAGCGGTGTGCCGCGCCGCATTTCGAGCTTCGTGCTGCCGCTCGGCTACTCGTTCAATCTCGACGGCTCGATGATCTATTGCACGTTCGCCACGCTCTTTATCGCGCAGGCGTATGGCATTCACCTGTCGTTCATGGATCAGGCGGCGATGCTCGCGATCCTGATGCTCACGAGCAAGGGCATGGCCGCCGTGCCGAAAGCCTCGCTCGTCGTGATTGCGGCGACGCTCGGGCAATTCAATATTCCCGAAGCGGGTCTGCTGCTGATCATGGGCGTGGACACCTTCCTCGACATGGGACGCACGGCGACCAACGTGCTCGGCAACAGCGTGGCCGCGGCCGTGGTGACGAAGTGGGAAGGCCAGCTTGGCCCGGTGTTGAGCGAGGACGAGTATGAAGCGCTCGCGAATGCGCGAGAGGAAGCGCATGCCGGCGCAGGTCTGGTCGAAGGCGTGACGACGTAAGTCTGTATCGTACGGAATCCGAATTAATTGTGAATCACGATCATCCGGATTAAAAAAACGGCGGCCCGCATCACGCGGCGCCGCCGTTTTTTATTGCGTTGCCGTTTAGCGGCTGATGTCTTCGAGCGAACGTCCGCGCGTGGCCGGTCCGAGCAGCACCATCACGATCCCCACCAGCATCGACACGCCGATAAACATCGCCACGCCCGGCACGCCGTAGTGATGCAGCAGAATGCCGATCGCCAGTCCGGCGAACGCGGCGGCGATGCGGCTCCACGAATAGACGAAGCCCACGGCGCGCGCCCGCACGCGCGTCGGGTACAGCTCGGCCTGATAACCGTGATACGCGTACGACATGATGTTCGCGGCGAGCGTGAACAGCACGCCCAGCACGATCAGCAGCCATGGCTGCGAAGCCTGCGCGAACAGCGCGATCACCACGGCCATGACCAGCAGGCCGCCGACGATCTGGGTCTTGCGTTCGAGCTTGTCCGCGAACCAGAAGCCGATGAGCGGCCCGAACGGATTCGCGATGGCGATCACGAAGGCATACGCGAGACTCTGCGTGACGTGAATGCCGCGCTCGATCAGCAGCGTCGGCACCCACGCGGCGAAGCCGTAGAAGCCGATCACCTGCGCCATGTTGAAGATCGAGAGAATGACCGTGCGACGCAGATACGGCGGGCGCAGCACTTCGGCGAGCGAGCCCGCACCGGCAACTTCCGGCGCGGCCGGTTCGGGCGCGGGCAGCGGCGCGCGGGTTTCGGCTTGCACGCGGCGCTCGATATCGGCGACGATGCGCTCCGCGTCGGCTTCGCGGCCGTTTCGCGCGAGCCAGCGCGGGCTTTCGGGAATGCGTCGGCGCACGAACCACACGACGATCGCGCCCAGCGAGCCGATCAGGATCACGACGCGCCAGTAGTCGATGCCGAGCGGCTGCGTGTCCTTGAGCGCATAGGCGAGAAACGCCACCACCGGCACCGCGCAGAACGTGATGACCTGATTGAGCGCGTAGGCGCGGCCGCGTTCGCCGCGCGGAATCAGCTCGGAGATGTACGTGTCGATCGTCACGAGTTCGATGCCGATACCGATGCCCGCGATGAATCGCCAGATGTTCAGCGCGAGGCCGGTGGTCTGGAACGCCATGATCGCCGTGCAGACGATGTACCAGATCAGCGACCAGGTGAAGATCATACGGCGGCCGAAGCGGTCCGCGACCTGGCCGAATACGATCGCGCCGACCCAGAGGCCCGCGAAGGTCGAGAAGACGAAGGTGCCGAAGCCCGCCACTTTCAGCGGCCCGAGCGCCGAAAAGAAGCCGAGCGACTCGGGCGTGAAAAGCCCGGCGTGGACCATGCCGGGCGCCACGTAACCGGTGAAGAACAGGTCGTAGAACTCGAACACGCCGCCGAGCGACAGCAGGATCACCATGGTCCAGACGGTGCGTGACGGCGGCAGCCGGTCGAGGCGGGCCGCGATCTCCGCCGATGTTGGAGTCGACATCGAATTCCTTTTATGAGTTTCAGGTGCGAGCAGTGAGACCTGGCGCGCGCGTGCGAGCGCTCAGGCGTTATGCCGGAGCTTAATTGACGCGGCGCGTCACGGCACCTGGTTGAAACCCAGCTTGAAGGCGTTGGTCGAGTGGTGGGTGAAGAGAAGCGCAAGCAGCGGCGTATCGAGCGTCGATTGCTCGATGCCGCTGTTTGGCGATGGCGCGGCGAGCGCGCTTGACTGGGGAGACTACGCGTCGGCGCGGTGCGATGCGTCGGATGAAGCCAGGCGTTGCACCTATCGCCCGCCTGCCGCCACGGCTTTCACCGTCGCGCCCGCGGCCGGCGCTTCTTCGATGCCGCGGAAGATCAGCGCGGAGATCAGCGTGATCGCGCCCACGGAAGCGAAGCTCACGCGAAAGCCCAGCGCCACCGAGTCCCAATGCGCGGCGACGAGGCTCACGAGCGCGCCGCCGATGGTTACGCCGAGGCCCATCGCGAGCATTTGCACCATCGAAAAGAGGCTGTTGCCGCTGCCCGCGTCTTCGTGCGAGAGACCCTTGAGCGTGATGCTGTTCATCGCCGCGAACTGCATCGAATTGGCCGCGCCGAAGATTGCCAGCACGACGAGCGAGACGATGACCGGCGTGCCGCGCGAAATCAGTGCGAACGCCACGATCGAGCCGCCGACGATCAGCGTGTTGACGAGCAGGAAAGTGTCGTAGCCGTAGCGGCGGATCAGCGGCGCGATCCAGCGTTTGGCGACCGTGCCCGCGAGCGCGGCAGGCAGCATCATGAGGCCGGAATGCAGCGGCGTGTAGCCGAGTTCGAGCTGCATGAGCAGCGGCACGAGAAACGGCACCGCGCTGGACCCGACGCGGCAAACGAGATTGCCGATCAGACCCACGCTGAAGTTGGGCTCGCCGAACAGCGCAAGCTTGAAAAGCGGATCGCGGCGACGGCGCGCATAGGGCACGTAGGCGAACGCGGAGGCGAGGCCGAGCGCGAAGAGTCCCGCCGACCAGGCCGCGCGATGCGTCTGCACCGGCGCGTCGAAGGCGAGCGAAAACGCGATCATGCACAACGAGACCAGCGCGCAGCCGATCACGTCGAACGGCGGCGCGGCGGTGTTCGAACTGCGCGGCAGATAGCGCCACACCATGAACAGACCGGCGGCGCCGATCGGCACGTTGATCAGGAAGATCCAGTGCCAGGTGATGGCCTGCACGAACCAGCCGCCGAGCGTCGGGCCGACGATCGGTCCGACCTGGCCCGCGACCGAAATCAGCGCGAGCGCGGAGACGTATTGCTCGCCCGTCACGGCGCGCAGCACGGCGAGGCGGCCGATCGGCATCAGCATCGAGCCGCCGACGCCTTGCAGCACGCGTGCGATCACGAGTTCGCCGAGCGTGTGCGCGCTCGCGCAGCACAGCGAGCCGAGCACGAAGATGAGGATGGCGGTGAAGTAGACGCGGCGCGTGCCGAAGCGGTCGGCGAGCCAGCCCGAAGCGGGCGTGAGCATGGCCATGGTGAGCGTGTAGGCGACGATCACCGGCTGCATCATGAGCGGTTTGACGCCGAGGCTGTGCGCCATCGAGGGCAGGGCGGTGTTGACGATCGTCGTGTCCAGCGCCTGCATGAAAAAGCCTGCGGCGACGATCCACAGCAGCGCCGTCTGGCTTGAATCCTTGTTCATGGGAACGTCTTGGCGGGGCGCGAACGGTGGGGAAACACGGGCGCGCAGCGCGGAAATCTGCAATGACGTCATGATATTGTCATCGCGGGCAATCGGGAACCCCACTCAGGACATTGACTGTTATCGGCATTGCCGATAACAATGCGGCATGCTCAATCCCACCTGGCTCAAATCCTTCGCGACCGTCGCGGCCTGCCACAGCTTCACTGCTGCGGCGCGGCAACTCGGTCTGACGCAGTCGAGCGTGAGCGACCATATTCGTCGGCTCGAACAGGAAATCGGCCGCCGCCTGTTCGTGCGCGACACCCATACGCTCGCGATCACGCCCGACGGCGAGGCCATGCTCGCGCACGCGGGCGCGATCCTGCAGGCGATCAACCGCGCCGAATCGCAGTTCCGCGCGCCGCGCCTGAAGGGCCGCGTGCGGCTCGGTTCCTCCGACGACATCGCGCTCGGCCCGCTGCCCACGGTGCTCACGGCGTTTCGCAACGCGCATCCGGACGTCGAGCTGGAAATCATCATCGGCATGACGGGGCGGCTTTACGAGCTGCTCGACGCGGGCGCGATCGACCTGATGGTCGGCAAGCGGCGGCTCGGCGACAAACGCGGCGTGGCGCTCTTCACCGGGCGGCTCGAATGGCTCGCGCGCACCGGCACGATGGTCGATCTCACGCAGCCGCTGCCGCTCAATCTCGTGGCCGAGCCGAGCGTCACGCGCGCCGTGGTGCTCGACGCGCTCGCGCAGACCGATTTCCGCTGGCAGATCGTGTGCACGAGCAGCAGTCATTCGGGCTGCGTGGCGGCGGCGCGCGGTGGTCTGGGCATCACGGTGCGGCCGCAGTATCTGGCGGCGCGCGGTCTCGCGCCGCCGCTCAATGTCGCGAGCCTGCCGGCGTTGCCGGACGTCGAATTCATCGCGCTCGCGGCGAAGCGCCTGAGCCGTCCCGCGCAAACACTGATGCAATTGCTGCACGACAGCGATCTGCGCGGCTCGTGGATCGGCGAATGAGGCGCGCCCGTTTCCGCACGATCGGGCGCGCGCCGCACGCGCGTCTGGTGTAAGATCCGCCGCCTGGCATCAGGTATTAGCGGCAGGTGAATGATATGGATCGAAAAACAGCGGAGCGTCTGCTCGTCGACGCGGACAGGATTGCCGAATTCGTTCTCGAATGTTTCGATCTGACGCTCGACGCGCCGCAAGGGCGCGAGCTTTACGACCGCGCGTTCAGCCTCTACCTGAAGCGCGAAGCGGGCGACGTGCCGCTCGCCGATCTCTACGACGCGCTCAAGGGCCACGGCGAGTTGCCGGAAGCGCCCGTCGCCTGAACGCGCATCGCGTTGCAAACGTCCGTTTTCCAGACTCAGCCCGACTCAGCCTGATTCAGCCCGACTCCCCCGCGCGCGCCGCATAGGCGCGCATGGGCGCATCGGCATCGTCCTCGGCCAGCGCTTCGAGCGAGAGCCCTTTCGTTTCGATGCCCATGACCGCCACGGCCAGCGCGGCGACGACGAACGACAGCGCGCCGAGCGTGAACACGCCGCTTTGTCCGAAGACCGGCAGCACGACGCCCACGGCGTAAGGGCCGATCAGCGAGCCGACGCGTCCGATCGCCGAGGCGAATCCCGATCCCGTCGCGCGCGCGCCCGTGCCGTACAACTCGGGCGTGTACGTGTAGAGCACGGCCCACATCCCGAACATGAAGAACTGCATCGCGAGCCCCGAGCCGATCAGCAGCGCGGCGCTTTGCAGATGCAGCGCCGTTTGCCCGTAGACCCACGCCATCGCGCCCGCGCCGACGAGCGAGGCCACGCAGGTCGGCTTGCGGCCGATGCGTTCGACGAGCCACGCCGCGCACAGGAAGCCGGGAATGCCGCCGAGCGAAATCAGCACGGTATAGAGCACCGACTTCGTGACGGTCGCGCCCGCTTGCTGCATCAGCGCGCCGAGCCACGACGTGAGGCCGTAAAAGCCGAGCAGCGCGAAGAACCACAGCGCCCAGACCATGATCGTGCGGCGCCGGTACGCGGCGCTCCAGATTTCGCGGAATGCGCCATGCGGCCGTTCCATTGCCGAGCTTGCCGGGGACGTCTGACGCGCGGGCGCGGGCAGCGTGGCGACGCCGAGCGTGCGCATGACCTGGGCTTCGATCTTCGTGGTGACGGCATCGGCTTCGGCGACGCGTCCGCGATGTTCGAGCCAGCGCGGCGACTCCGGCACGATGCGGCGCACAATCAGCACGAACAGCGCGGGAATCGCGAGCAGCGCGAACACCGTGCGCCAGCCGAAATGCGGCAGCACGAAATATGAGGCGACACCCGCGGCGATAAAACCGAGCGGCCAGAATCCATCCATCAGCGCGACGAGGCGGCCGCGTTTCGCGGCGGGCACGAACTCGGAGAGCAGCGTTTGCGCGACGGGGAACTCCATGCCCATGCCGACGCCGAGCAGCACGCGCCAGAGGATCAGAGCGTCGACGCTGTGTGCTGTAGAGCACAGATACGAGGCCGCGCCCCAGAGCACCATGCTCCACTGGAACACCGGCCGTCGGCCGAAGCGGTCCGACAACAGGCCCGCGAGCGCGGCGCCCAGCACCATGCCGAAAAAGCTCGCGCTCGCCACGAGTCCCGCCGTCGCGCTCGACAGGCCGAACTCCGTCTTGATCGAGCCGAGCACGAAGGTCATCGTGCCGAGATCCACGGAATCGAAGAAGAACGCCACCGCAATGATCAGAAAGATCGTGCGGTGATACGGCGAATACGGCAGGCGCTCGAGCCGCGCGGCGGCGTTGGCCGATGCCGTGCGTGCCGGCGCATGAGGCGAATGGCGTGTCATGTCGTTCCTGTCGTCTGGAAGCGCGCCCCGGTGCGCGGGCGCGGCGCGCGCCGGTCGATGACCGGGCGATCCAGTAGACGCCGCCATTAATGTCAGACATAGAACAGAACCGGCGTGGGGATGGAATGCGGGCGTCGCGCCGCAGCGAGCCATTGCGGTGCATTCATGTCCGCGCGGACTAAATCTTGGCGTAAAAGGCCTGCCGTCAGCCCGTAGACTGTTCACCGGAAAAGCCGCCACGCATCGCGCATTCAGCAGACCGAAGTCAACGCGCGAAGCAAAGTTCAGATCAAAAGACCCAGGCCGGGACGAAAACCCCGCTTGAAGAGAACGGAGACAACGCGCTGCAATACGGGTGGCAGCGCGCAATGAGAACGGGTGAACGATGACGACCATAAGAGACCGCTTGGTGTTCGGGGAACAGCCGCAGAGTGCCCCGCTATCTCTGCCGCAGCCGCAGCAATCGCCGCCGTCGCAACAATCGCAGCGGTTCGCGCGGCTATCGAGGCAGGCGCGCGCGCGAGAAGTTGCGTCGGCCGCGTCGGCGGCGGCGGATGCGGCGTCGCAGCGCGCGCTCGCGCACTCGATCTTTCACGAACGCTGGTGGCTCGACATCGCGACACAAGGCAACTGGGCGCTCGCGACCGTCAAGCAGGACGATACGCTGCTCGGCGAAATGCCGTACGCGCTGATTCGCCGGCGCGTGTGGCGCATCTCGCATCTGCCGCCGCTCACGCGCACGCTCGGTCCGGTGATTGCGCCGGTGACGGGCAGCGCGGCGCGTCAGCGTCGTCATCGTCTCGATGTGACGGCTCGGTTGATCGAGCAATTGCCCGCGTGTGACAGCTTTTTCCAGGTGCTCGACCCGCGCGTCGACGACGCGATTGCGTTCGCGCTGCGCGGCTATACGGTGTCGGCGCGCTACACCTTCCGTATCGAAGCGCACTGCACGCAGGACGAGGCGTGGTCGCGGCTCGACAGCAAGACGCGCAACGTGATTCGCGGCGCGGCGCGCGAGTTGACCGTCGCGCCGATCGCAACGCCGGGCGAATTCCTCGGCTTTTACGAGGACAATCTGCGCGCTCGCTCGCGCAGCAACGCCTATGGCAGCACGGTGATGCGCCAGCTCGTCAACGCGTTCGTCGAACGCAAGTCGGGCACGCTGCTGGGCGCGTATGGGCCGGGCGCGAAACTCGTCGCGGCCATCGGCCTCGTGTGGGATCAGCAGGCGATGTATTTTCTGCTCTCGTCACGCATGCACGAGGCGCATTGCGGCTCGATCAGTCTGCTGATCTGGAGCGGCATTCAGCGCGCGATCGAAAGCGGGCTTATCTTCGACTTCGACGGTTTTTCGAGCCCGTCCACGTTCAGCTTTCTCAATGGTTTTGGCGCGACGCTCACGCAGCGGCTCGGCGTCGAACGGCATGGCACCGCGTATCTGCTTGCACGCACGCTCAAGCGGCGGCTCGCGCCGGGCTCCGTGTTCGCACCGAATCTATAACGACGTTGAGAAGCGGCGCGTTCGATCCGGGCGCGCCGTGCATGCAGACGATCGCATCAAACCAGTTCGTGCTGCGCGTGCGGCGTGGCGCGGCGCGTGGTGGCTTGCGCGAGTTCGAGCGCGCTGGAGGCGAACAGCAAGGGTGACCAGCGCCGGATCGCATCGCGCGCGCCGCTGGCGAAGCGCTCGCGCAACGTGCCGTCGCTGCCGAGCTGGCCGATGCGCTGCGCGAGCGTGCGCACGTCGCGCGGCTCGACGACGAAACCGTTCACGCCGTCGAGCACGATCTCGCCCGCCACGCCGCAGGTGCGCGTGACGATGGCCGGGCAACCCGCCGCGAACGCTTCGTTCACGCACAATCCCCACTGGTCGAATTCGCTCGCGAGCACGATGAAATCCGCGAGCGCGTAGAGATTCGGCATCTCGTGATTCGGCAGCGAACTGAGGATCGACACGTCGGCGTCGAGTCCGTGCGCGGCGATGCGCGCGCGCAGTTCCGCATCGAGCGGCCCCTGACCCACGAGCACGAGGCCGATGCCGCGCTCGCGCAGACCGGTCTGCGCATAGGCGTCGATCAGCACGTCGACGTTCTTGCGCGCCACGAAGCGGCTCACGCACAGCAGAAAACGCGGCGGCAGGCGATAGCGTTCGCGCACGCTGCGGGCGTTGTCGCGCGCGCGTTGTGCGAGGCGCGCGAAATAGTCGATGTCGACGACGTCGAAGCCGATGCGCGAACGCGCCATCGGAATGCCGAGCGAGAGCGCATAGCGGCGGTGCCGTTCGCCCGCGACGAGCGCGCCGTCGAAGCGGCTCACGATCATCCGCTTGAGGCGTTCTTTCGCGGCGCTGCGCACGCCGTCGTCGGCTTTCGAATCGGACATGTAGATGAGCTTGAAGCGCCGCGTGAGATGGCGCAGTGCGCACAGCAGCGCCGAATACTGCGTGCTGTAGCCGAGCGTGATGACGACGTCGGGCGCGAACGCGCGCAACCTGGCGACGAGGCGCGAGCAGTCGCGCAGGCCGAGCCCGTCGCTGTCCGAGCCGTCTTCGACGAGCGTGATGGCGTGCGGCGGCCGGTTCGCGAAGAACGCCGCGCGGCGCTCCTGCGGGAAGCCGTAGACGCCGGAGCGCGCGAAGACTTCGAGCAGCGACACGTCGTGCCCGTTGCGGGTCGCGGCGTCGACGAGGGCTTCGTAGCGAGGCACGTGGTAGTCGCCCAGGTTGCCGACGACGAAGAGAATGCGCATGGACAATGACCGCTCACGATTGAGTTGGCAGGGACGGCCGCCGCGCTCAGCGCCTGCGTTCCGCGCTCAGCGGTCCGAGGGCGTCGCGCCTGTTACGTCATCGTAACCGCGCGTGTGGCGTCGCAGCGCCATGCCACGCTCTACTGGCCGTCAGGGGCGAGGGTTTGTCCGAATCGATGGGGCGTGGGCGGTGCGCCGGATCGCCCGGCGCGTTTTGTCAGGCAAGCGCGCAGCCAGGTTTGCGCGCCGGCGTGATGTTGTAAGACGACGAATCGGCGACGATGGTTTGACCCCGGCGCGCCATCGATCGCGCTTACTTCGGCGACACGTCGATATCGCCGAAATACTTGCGGGCGAGCGTGTTGACCGTGCCGTCCGCTTCGAGCTTCGCGATCGCCGTGTTCAGACGCTCGCGCAGCGCGTCGTCGCCCTTGCGGATGCCGAACGCCACGCCGTTGCCGAGGATCCTGTCGTCGCGCACGGGCTCGCCCACGAACGCGAAGCCCTTGCCGTCGGGCTGCGAGAGAAAGCCTTTCTGACCCGCGGGCGCGAGCAGCAGCGTGCCGTCGAGCCGGCCGGAAACGAGATCGGCGTAAATCTGGTTCTGGTCCTGGTAAGGCACCACGTTCACGCCCGCCGGTTCCCAATGCGTCTTCGCAAAGGTCTCCTGAATCGACGCCTGCAGCACGCCCACGCGCTTGCCTTTGAGCGACGCCGCCGTGGCCACGAGGCCGCTGTCGGTGCGCGCGATCAGGCGGCTCGGCACGCGATAGATCACAGTCGTGAAGTCGATGGCGGCACGGCGTTGCGCGGTGGCGTTCATCGCCGAATTAATCGCGTCGAACTTGCGGCCCTGGAGTGCGGGAATCAGCCCGTCGAACGAAGTTTCGACCCACGCGCAATGCAACTGCGCACGCGCGCAGACGGCATTGCCAATATCGATGTCGAAGCCTTGCAGGCGTCCATTGGCGTCCTTCGATTCGAACGGCGGATACTGCGCCTCCACGCCGAAGCGCAGCGAACCGGCGTCGGCGAATGCGGGCAGCGAGGGTAGCGCGGCGAACGCGCACGCGAGCGCGAGCAGCGTGGTGAGGGGCTTCATCGTGATCTCCTTGCCGGGTCTGGGTGATTCAAATCGCGCAAAGACGGCGTGCGCCTTCGAGCAATGTTTCGTCATCCTTTGCAAAACTCAGGCGGATGACGCCGTGATCGGTGCCGTCGGTGTAGAACGCGGACAGCGGAATGGTCGCCACGCGGGCGTCGCGAATCAGACGCAGCACGAAGTCGCTGTCGCGCTCGTCGGAGAAGGCGCGAAAGCGCGCGAGCATGAAGAAGCTGCCTTCGCTCGGCAGCAATTCGAAGCGCGAACCGGCGAGCGCGTGCGCGAGCAGATCGCGCTTGTGCTGATAGAACGCGCCGAGGTCGAGATACGAGGAGGCGTCGGCGAGCGCCGCGCTGAACGCGTGCTGCATGGGCGTGTCGGCGGCGAAGGTCATGAACTGATGCACCTTGCGGATCTCGTCCATCAGCGCGGCCGGTGCGAGGCAATAGCCCACGCGCCAGCCCGTGACGTGATACGACTTGCCGAACGACGAGACGATCACGCTGCGCTCGGCCAGCTCCGCATAGCGCGCCATGCTGCAATGGCGCGCGCCGTCGAACACCACGTGCTCGTAGACTTCGTCGGAGAGAATCACGATGTCGGTGTTGCGCGTGAGCGCCTTGAGGCGCGCGATGTCCTTCGCGCCCAGCACCGTCGCCGTGGGATTGTGCGGCGTGTTCACGATGATCATGCGCGTGCGCGGCGTGATCGCGGCGGCGACTTCGTCCCAGTTCACGCGGAAATGCGGTTGCGCCAGTTTGATGGCGACGGGCGTCGCGCCTTGCAGGCGCACGATGGGCGCGTAGCTGTCGAACGACGGCTCGAAGTAGATCACCTCGTCGCCCGCGTGGACGAGCGCGCTGATCGCGGAATAGAGCCCCTCGCTCGCGCTCGCCACGACCGTCACTTCGCTCGCGGGATCGTAGTGCGCGTCGTAGAGCGCCGCGTACTTGACGGCAAGCGCTTCACGCAGCGCGAGCACGCCCGCCATCGGTGCGTACTGGTTGTGGCCCGCGCGCATGGCGGCGGTCACGTCGTCGATCAACTGCGGGTTGGGCGCGAAGTTCGGCGCGCCTTGCGAGAGATTCAGGGCATCGTGTTCGGCGGCAAGCTGGCCGATGACGGTGAAGATCGTGGTGCCCACATCGGGCAGCTTCGAGCGGGAGGAGGCGGCGCTGTGCATCGTCCGGAAACGGGAGAAAAACGGCTATTTGGCCTAAAAGGCCGCGCCGTGGCAATCGAATTTTTCTCATGTGCGCCATGCGTGCGGCTCATGGGCGGTGTGTGCCGCGCCCGCGTGGGGGCTGGCGGTCGGGTTCAGGCCTGTGAATTCGCCGCGCCATGCGCGCGGTCGCGTTCCATCCACGCGCTGAACAGCTGGATCTTCGGCTGCTGCGCGGCGAAGTCGGGATAGACGAAGTAATAGCGCGAACCCGTCGCCACTGCGAAGTCGATCGGCAGCGCGAGCCGCTGAGCGGCCACGTCCTCGCTCACCAGCGTGCGGTCGCCGATGGCCACGCCGAAGCCCTGCATGGCCGCGCTGGTGGCGAGATCGAGCGACTCGAAGGTCGGACCGTGATGAGCGTCGATGTGCGCCGCGCCCGCGCGGGCGAGCCACAGCTTCCAGTCGGCGTGATCGCGCGTGGGATGCAGCAGCGTGAGGTGCGCGAGGTCGTCGGCGCGAGCGATCGGATGGCGGCGCAGGAATTCCGGCGTGCACACGGGCGTGAGGTATTCGTCGAACAGCGGCACCGCGTGCACGTCCGCGCCCGGCGACGGACCGTAGATGATGGCCGCGTCGAACGGCTCGGCCTGGAAGTCGACTTCGTGTTGCCAGGTCGTGGTGATCTGCACCTGGAGTTCGGGATGCTCGGTCTGAAAGCGCGTGATGCGCGGCAGCATCCAGCGCATCACGCAGGTCGGCATCTTGAGCGCGAGTTCGCCGCGCTGACGCGTGAGCCGCATCGACGCCTCCTCGATGCGCCCGAAACCCTCGCGCACGGCGGGCAGCAACTGCTCGCCCTCGGCGGTGAGCGTGAGGCCCTTCGGCGAGCGGCGAAACAGCGGCAGCCGGTAGTACTCTTCGAGCGCGAGAATCTGGCGGCTGACCGCGCCCTGCGTGAGACACAGATGTTCGGCGGCGCGCGTGAAGCTGCCGTAACGGGCGACCGTTTCGAAGATCTGCAGCGCGTTGAGCGGCGGCAGACGCCTCACGACGCGCTGTCCTTCGTGACCAGCACGAGCGGCGTCTCGACCCGGTCGGGCAGATCGTCCTGACGACGCTGCTCGATCAGCGCCTGCAAGACGACGTCGATGCCGTAGACGGCCTGTTTGTCGGCGAACTGGTCGACCGAGGCGAGCACGCGGCCGTCGGCGAGCATCGGCTTGATGGCGGCGCTGGCGTTGTAGCCGGTGATCAGCACGCGGCCGCGCAGATGCGCCATGTTCACGGCGTCGACCGCGCCGCGCGCCATGTTGTCGTTCGCGCACAGCAGCGCGCGCAGACCGGGCTGCGTGGCGAGTATCGCCGTGGCCGCGGCGCGGCCCTTGGCGTAGTCCCAATCGCCGGGCTGGGCGGCGACGATCTTCACCGAAGCGGCGTGCATGGCCTCGCGAAACCCCGCGTCGCGCTGCTGCGCGTTGCGATCGGACGCCACGCCTTCGATGATGGCGGCGCGGTCGCCCGCATGCAGCCGCCGCGCGAGATAGTCGCCGACGAGCTTCGCGCCGCGCCGGTTGTCGGGGCCGACGAACGGTACTTGCAGCCGCGCTTCGCGCAGCGCGTCCGCGTCGAGCGGATTGTCGATCGTCACGGCCAGCACGCCCTGGCGCACGCACGTTGCGACGGCGGGCACGAGGCGGCGCGAATCGGCGGGCGCGAGCACGATGGCGCTCACCGATTCCGCGGCGAGCGATTCGACGAATGCGGCCTGCTGCGAGACGTCGGTCTCGCCTTCGGTGCTGCGCACGATCAGCTTGAACGGGTAGGGCGAATGCGCCTGGAAAGCCGTGGCCGCCGCGATCATGGCGGCCGTGAACGGATCGTTGCCGGCTTTGAGGACGAGCGCAACGGTGATGTCGCGCGCCGCGCCGCGAGCGAAGGGCGAAGCCGCGCCGCAAGCCGCCAGGGCACTGGCGATCAGGAAACGGCGGCGCGTGAGCTCGTGCATGGCGGATTCGGCCGGATGCCGAAAAGCGGGTTCGGATGGCCGGGAGTTTACGCGATTGGCGCGCGCCTGGCGAGGCGGGGAAGCGAGTGGGGGTTTCGCGTGGTGTGCTTGTAGCGGCACAGTTCGTTGATTCCGAGCAGCGAGAAGATCGCCGCGAGCGTGACGATCGCGAACGCGATGCCAGCCACCATAGCGAAGAGGCTTTTTTCCCGCACTAGCATGGACATCGGATACGGCGTGAGCATCGAGAGAATCGCTGCGCAGGTGAGGGAGCGCGTTTCGCCGAAGCGTTGTGCGAGCAGCACTTACAACGCAGACATACCGCTGCGTTCAGAGGCGTGGCGCGTCGAGCCGGAAGCGCTCAATACTGCTCGCGCATGATGAAAGACTCCCTGAGCGTCTTGAGCAGCCGAAGAAGCAAAAAATCGGCTGTTTTGGGCCGGTTCATTTTTTTGAACGACGTCCTGGGATCCGCAGAGGGCGCGATGCCAGCCCGAATTTGTCGGTTGTCAAATTGCGTTCCGTTCGTGATGCAAATCGGCTAAATCCCCCTCACTTTAAAGCTTGTCTGATGGTCTGCTCACTTGCGCAGTCCGACGATTGCCGGTTAGCGGCGGATGGTCCGCCGCGACTGTGCCGGTCGTGTACCTGCACGGTATCCGTAGTTGCAATCGAACGGAGGCACGCACATGAGGCGTTTTCTGTTAAGGCTAGGCGACAAATCTACGGCAGGCGGCGTTGTCCTTGAGGGAGCGGAAAACTGCTCGCACCACGGTATACCGATTGCGTTTATCGGCGCAAAGGTCTGGTGCGAAGGCTGTGAATCGAGCGGTTACATCGAGTCGGTAGGACCGCACCATCCCGCAACGATGCTCGGCAAGCAACAGGCGCTGGAAGGCGATATCTGCATCTGCAAGTGTTCACCGCCGCCTGTATTCAGCGCATCGCAAACAAGCGCCTCTCATAGCTGGGAAGACGAATGGGGGGACATGGGGTATGCCGCGAGCCTGGTGGCGTCACAGGGCGAACGGCGCGCCACACACGACGAACGATTCAGGCTATGCGATCGCGCAGGAAAGCCGATGCGCGATACGTACTACACGCTGCGGTTATCAACGGGCGAGATTGAACACGGCACCACTGACGAGCATGGCCGCACCGCGCGATACACGACGGATAGCGCGCAACCGATCCGGTTTTATATTGGGCACAGAGAGGAAATATAAATGCCTGACGCACTTGGAAGCTCAGTAACCAACGCGGACCCGAATTCATGCGTTACCGTGCAATCAGACAGACTATGCAAGCCTTGGACACTTTCAAACGATGGTTTAGCATTCGTGGCAGTATGCGAGAGTGGGGTTCTGAATGGCACCTATCAGGGAATGCCCGTCGTTGATGGGATGATCTTAAAAGTCTACATCGACAGCAAGGGGTTTCCTACAGTTGGATTCGGTCATAAGGTTTTGCCAGAAGATCACCTACATGTAGGCGATACGATTTCGGTCGAGCGGGCGCGCGAACTCTCGAAGAGAAATCAACGTGAAGCGACCTCGGCAGTCAATCGAAAAATTCACGTCCCGCTAATGCAATATGAATTCGACGCTTTAGCTAGCATCGCGTTCAATGCCGGTGGCGGTAACGGATTCAATGGTATAGCGGATAAGGTCAATGAAGGCGTATATACAGGCGTTCCCGATTTCATACGAACGTACCGAGCACATGGGATCGAGTGGCGTCGGGCGCTTGAGGCACGCCTGTTCCGCTCTGGAAACTACGATGCGCGTCACGGGCCGGGAGTCGCAATTGAATAAAATTATTATTTTCGTTCTGTTGATGTTTTGGGTGATCATGCAAAACGTACAGGCCGATGAGAATGTAAATTACTCCAATTGCCTGCAATACGTAGGTGGCGGAGGTTTGGGTGACGTTGATTGCTATGATGGACACACAAAATCACTCGAATCGGACAATCAAAAATTGATTGCGTCGATCAAATCATCGCCCGGAATAAAGGCAGACACGAAAGCGAGGCTGGATAGATACATAAGAGCCGAAGACGCGGCCATGAAAGGCTGCGCGCTTGCTCCACGGTTGGCTCTGGATTGGGCTATTGTTGACGTGAACAAAAATCACGTTGATATGTATGACGCTATGGAGTCCAGTTGTCGATATCAAATTCGAAAGCAGGAGAACGAGTTTTTGCGAAATCTTTTGTCTATCAAAACAGGATGACATTGGCGATTGATTCCGCTAATTCAATGCCCCGCTTCCAGGTGTAGGCATACATGCCACCGGAAGGGCTCCAGAAAGCAAGGGCGACACCGTAGTGTTCGCCCTTGCGGCCCTTCACGTCAATTTCAACGTTCTTATATTTTCCATTCATGGCGCGATTGATCACCGCGCCCCGCGCCGCGATATCACTGCACGGTAAAACTATAGTGCCCCGTAGTGCGATGGCCGTCAGCGGCCACGGCGATCCACTTGACCGCGTATTGCCCCGCGCCGAGCGGATTCACCGCCACCGACATGCGTTTCTTGTTCGTCGCATCGACCGCTGCCTTATCGTGAATCACCGACTTGCCCGCGGCGTCGGTGACATCGATCGAGCTGAAGGCGGGTTCGAGTTCGTCATCGAAATCGATCGTGACGGTGGATTGTCCCGCGGCGACGGTCGAGCCGGCGGCCGGCGTTTGATGCGTCGGATAGGCGTGCGCCCAGGCGAGTTGCGCGCCTGCGAGAGCGGCGATGGCGGCGAGCACGCGAAGCGAACGGATAGCGTTGAAAGTCATGATGAAGTCCTCGATAAAACTCAATGCGGGTTATTGAAAGAGCGGCTTGCCGATGCTGTTCGGCGCCACGTCGTCGAAGAAAATATGCGTCTGCAGGAGGATGCCGACGTGTGAGCCGCTCGCGCGGTTAATCGGAATCTGCGCCTCGATGCCGAGCTGGCCGTAGCGATTCATCCAGATGAAGCCGGGATTCACGGTGCCGGTCGTCTGCCCCTGGCTGCGCGAGAGCGGCACTTCCACGAGCGGAATCAGGTTCGAGAGCGGTTGCGGCAGGCCGAGATCGTGCACGTGCTGTTGCAGATACGGCAGGCTGTACTGGAACGTGAGGCCGTAATTGAAGGCGTTCGGCTGGCCGCCGCCCGTCGTGAGCGCCGGGCCCGCTTCGCCGGTGATGGCGATCGGGCGCAGCCACGCGAGCGAGTCGGGCAGGTCGCCCATGCCTTTGCCTGCGTAGATCGTCGGCGAAATGGTGGAGAAGTTGTCGGCGATGGCGCGGCTGCCGGTGCCGCCGAGGTCGGCGTCCACGCCGACCGAGGTCATGAATTCGTGCGCGTCGTTCACGTAGAGCAGATATTTCAGGCCGACGCCGAAGTTGTCGAAGCCGTGCGCGGTAGGGTTGTTCTGCATGACGTAGCCGCCGTCGACGGAGAACGCGAGGCGCGGCGTGATGAGCTTGTCGTACTCGAAGCTGAAGGTGTTGACGCTCTGGTCGCCCGCGTCGCCTGGCACGCGCTGGTGGCCGAATTGCAGGTCGGCTTCGTCGCCGACGCCGGGATCGTCGACAGAGAGCGTCGCGGGAAACACGCGGTCGCCCGCGATCGCGTGCGCGTGGGCGAGGTGCGGGGCGAGCGCGAGGCAAGCGAGCGCGAGCGTCAGCGCGTACGCGCTGCGGCGGCGTGCGGG